>CAILJO010000113.1 GCA_903834635.1 uncultured Micrococcales bacterium
ACTGCGCAACGTGCTGCTGCGCGATGAGTCGCTGACCCCCGAAGAGATTCTGATGTCAGAGTCGCAAGAGCGCATGATGGCGATTGTTCCTAAGAAAGACCTCGCCGCGTTCAAGGCGATTGTCGACAAGTGGGAAGTCGAATACAGCGTGCTCGGCGAAGTCATCAAAGAGCCAAGACTTTACATCAACTGGGGCGACGAAGAGATCGTCAATGTGCCGCCTCGCACCGTTGCCCACGACGGCCCGGTCTATGAGCGCCCGGTCAAGAAGCCAACCTGGATCGACGCCCTCAACGCCAACACCGCAGCGAGCCTGCCACGTGCAGCCAGCGCCAGCGAACTTGCCGAGCAGTTTGTCGAGATCATTGCGTCGCCTAACCAGGCATCGAAGTCTTGGATCACCGACCAGTACGACCACTACGTTGGTGGCAACACCGCGCTTGCCATGCCAGATGACTCGGGCATGGTTCGCGTCAGCGAAGAGACCGGTCTTGGCGTTGCAATAGCCACCGATGCCAACGGGCGCTACGGCCAGCTCGACCCTTATGCCGGTGCGCAGCTAGCCCTCGCCGAGGCCTATCGCAACGTCGCCGCCTCGGGCGCAACCCCGTCGGCCGTCACCAACTGTCTCAACTTTGGTTCACCAGAAAACCCTGAGGTCATGTGGCAGTTCAAGCAGGCAACTGCTGGCCTTGCCGACGGATGTCTCGCACTGGGAATCCCGGTGACCGGCGGCAACGTGAGCTTCTATAACCAGACCGGCGATGTTGCCATTCACCCGACCCCGGTGGTTGGTGTGCTGGGTGTCATCGACGATGTTGCCCGACGCATTCCGTCAGGCTGGCAAGACGAAGGCCACAATATCTATCTGCTGGGCCAAACCCGCAACGAGCTGGACGGTTCGGTTTGGTCGGGCGTTATTCACGACCACCTTGGCGGCAAGCCACCGGTTGTCGACCTTGCCTTCGAAAAGCAGCTGGGCGAGGCGCTCAATGCCGCGAGCGAGCAGGGCCTCTTGGCTTCGGCTCACGACCTGAGCGAGGGTGGTTTGGCTCAGGCTGTTGCCGAGTCTTGCATGCGCTTTGGTGTCGGTGCCCGAATCTGGCTCGACGAGATCAAAGAGCAGCACGGCATCGACGACACCGCAGCCTTGTTCTCTGAGTCAACCGGTCGCGTGCTGGTCTCGGTTGGTCGCGAGGATGACGTGAAGTTTGTTGGTCTCTGCGAAGCTCGAGGCATTCCGGTTCTTCGAATCGGCGTCACCGATGGCTCTGCCGACACCGCGCACCTCGAAATCCAGGGCCTCGCGTCGTGGACCATCGACTCGCTGCGCTCGTCGCACAAGGCCACTCTGCCGGCGCTTTTTGGCTAAGAAAATATCCTCACCGCGCCGCTCCCAATAGACTTACTTTAAGAGTTCGAGGTTATGGGAATCATTGTTTATTTTTTGGTATCTGTTCGTAAACACACTTTTGTGTTTGCTCGTAGGAAATGTTGCAAAGCT
>CAILJO010000114.1 GCA_903834635.1 uncultured Micrococcales bacterium
GAAGTTTGCAACCAGCCGCCACGAGGCGGTGCGATTCCTGCCCAAGGGGCTCGCTCTGAGGAGGGCAAAGTGATAGCAGCATATTTCGGGTGCCATCCTGGTTCTTCGAGCACCTTTGCCAAGCGGTCTAGCACTGCGGCTATAGGAACAAGCGACTCGACTTCGGCGTCTTCATTCAAGACAGTCGTGCGCAGACCAAGAACGGTTGGACCAGAATCAATCAGGTTTCCACTAAAAATAGGCGCAACGTAGGCCGCCAAAACATCTCCATAGGCCCTCAGTCTGACCAAACCATCAGGGTCGAGGCGTTTTGCTCTAACTAGGTAGGCTTGCAGATCTTCGGCGCTTTCGCGGTCTGCGAGTGTGAACTGATTCTTCATGGCTGTGTCTAAACTTACCTTGCAAGTTCAAGTGCGAGAGAGGTTGACGTCGATGTCGCCAGAAGTTCCGATTCCAGAGAATCCGTTAGCCGAACTCATTCGAACTTTAGATCTGTCGCAGATCGAATCGACGACACGCGAAGACGTATTTGTTGGTCCATCCCAGTGGATGCCGCACGGACGCGTTTATGGGGGCCAAGTTTTGGCACAGTCTCTGGTCGCTGCGACTCACACCGTTGAGCCGAGCAGGCCAGTTCACTCGATGCATGGCTATTTTTTGCGCGCTGGCGACATCAGCCAACCCATAACTTTTTCGGTAGATCGACTCAGAGATGGTCGGTCTTTTAGCACTCGTCGGGTTCAGGCTTTTCAGAACGAAGAGCCGATCTTTTCGATGATCGCCTCGTTTCAAGACCGAGACCCAGGCTTAGAACACCAAGATGCCTTGCCGGCGGGCATCCCTGCGCCGGAGACCTTGCCGAGCGCCTTTGAGTTGATCGGAGACAACCCTCACCCGGTGGCACAGTATTGGGCTAAGGCTCGACCTTTTGACATGCGTCACGTTGGCAGCCCCATCTATTTCACGGTTGAGGGTGAACACGTTGCCCATCAGGCGGTTTGGTTGAAGAGCCTTGGAGATTTTCCTGACAGCCAACCACTGCACACTGCAGCGCTTGCGTACTTGAGCGATTACACGATTCTCGAGAGCATCTATCGGCGCCACGGCATTGCCTGGGCACACCCTGGGCTGAACTCGGCAAGCCTAGATCACGCCATGTGGTTTCACCGCGACGCAAAAGTCGATGACTGGCTGCTCTATGTTCAAGAATCGCCAAGCGCTCAGGGCGGCCGTGGACTGGCGTTAGGAAGGCTCTTCAGCCGCGATGGCGCGCTGCTAGCCACCGTTGCTCAAGAGGGAATGGTTCGAGTTCCGGAGTTCGGCAAAAAGCCATAACCGGCTCAAAAATGCTAGTCGCGGGTTAGGCGACGATAGGTCGAGCGGTGAGGCTTTGCTGCCTCGGCACCCAAACGCTCAATCTTGTTCTCTTCGTAAGACTCAAAGTTTCCTTCGAACCAGTACCACTGATCAGGATTGTCGTCACTGCCTTCATAAGCCAAAATGTGAGTCGCGACCCGGTCAAGGAACCAACGATCGTGTGTAATCACCACGGCACAACCAGGAAAATCAAGCAGAGCGTTTTCTAGGCTCGACAGCGTTTCTACGTCGAGGTCGTTTGTTGGCTCATCGAGCAAAAGTAGGTTTCCACCTTGCTTGAGAGTTAGAGCCAAGTTCAAACGGTTGCGCTCACCACCCGAAAGCACACCGGCAGGCTTTTGCTGGTCTGGTCCTTTAAATCCAAATGCAGCAACGTAAGCCCGAGATGGCATTTCTTGCTGACCAACTTGCATGTAGTCAAGCCCGTCAGAAACAACTTCCCAAAGCGTCTTATTTGGGTCGATACCCGCGCGACTCTGGTCGACATATGAAATCTTTACGGTCTCACCAATTTTTAGCTCTCCGCCATCAAGTGGTTCTAGTCCAACGATGGTTTTGAAAAGTGTCGATTTTCCAACACCGTTAGGGCCAATCACACCAACGATGCCGTTGCGTGGCAGCGAGAACGATAGGCCATTGATCAAAGAACGACCCTCGAAGCCCTTTTGCAGGTTTTTGGCTTCTAGAACAACGTTTCCTAGTCGAGGACCGGCAGGAATCTGAATCTCCTCGAAGTCCAACTTTCTAGTCTTGTCAGCCTCGGCAGCCATCTCTTCATACTTGGCAAGGCGCGCTTTCGACTTGGTCTGGCGGGCCTTAGGGCTCGATCGCACCCAATCGAGCTCTTCACTAAGGCGTCTGGCGAGTTTGGCGTCTTTCTTGCCTTGAACTTCTAGTCGCTCGCGCTTCTTCTCTAGATAGGTTGAATAGTTGCCTTCGTAAGGATAGGCACGACCTCGGTCGAGCTCAAGAATCCACTATGCAACGTTGTCGAGGAAGTATCTATCGTGTGTAACTGCAAGAACAGCGCCAGGGTACTTAGCCAAGTGCTGCTCAAGCCAGAGCACAGATTCTGCGTCAAGGTGGTTGGTAGGTTCATCCAGAAGCAATAGGTCAGGCTTCTCAAGAAGAAGCTTGCAAAGCGCTACACGTCGACGCTCACCGCCCGAAAGGTTGGTTACTGGAAGATCGCCAGGAGGGCAGCGTAAGGCGTCCATGGCCTGTTCTAGCTGACTTTCGAGATCCCAGGCATCAAGGTGGTCGATCTCTTCTTGCAGCTTGCCCATTTCTTCGAGAAGAGTGTCGAAATCAGCGTCTGGACTAGCCATTTCTTCAGAAATTTGGTTGAAGCGGTCAACTTTTGCCTTGATGTGGGCAACGGCTTCTTCAACGTTGCCTAGAACGGTCTTGGTTTCATCCAAAGGAGGTTCCTGCATGAGCATTCCCACGCTAAAACCAGGGCTAAGTCGGGCTTCACCATTGGTCGTGGTGTCGAGTCCCGCCATGATCTTCAAAACCGACGACTTACCGGCGCCGTTTGGGCCGACCACACCGATCTTGGCCCCTGGATAAAAGGCAAGAGTGACGTCGTCAAGAATCACCTTGTCGCCGTGCGCCTTGCGGGCTTTGATCATCTGGTAAATAAATTCGGCCATGCGGATTTATCGCTTTCGAGTGGTAGTGAAGGCCCCAAATTAAGCGGCACCCTCTGAATCTGCGTTTGCAGGATAAGTATATCCGAGCAAACCAGTAACAGAGGGTGCCTTCACCCAGTTACCCGCGAGGGGTTGGGATAACTGGGGGTTTTACTACTTTGCCGAATCTACTAGTTCAGAATCTGACAAAGTAAAGTTCGTCTCTGACGATTCTACCTCTTGTGAATCGTCAGAAACTAGCACTGTGCGAGTAAAAGAGCTCGTGCCCCAAAAAATGTCGTGGCCGAGGTGATCAGCCTCAATTTCAACCGATGTACCTGCTCGCTCGCCGTTGTCCCAGTCACGAACACGAAGTTTTCCGGTTGCAAGAATTCGTTCGCCTTTTTGAATCGACGTGGATGCGTTAATTGCAAGCTGCCTGAATGCAGTTACGGTGAACCAATTTGTGTCGCCATCTACCCACTTGTTTTGCTCTCGATCGAATCGACGATGCGAACAAGCTAGACGAAATGACGTGATTGGCAGACCATCTTGAGTGATGAGGTGCCGAGGTGTTGTGGCAACGAGACCAGCCACGGTGATGTTTTCTGACATGAATGCCTTTCGGTTGGGGCGCTCAACTACCCAGACCAAAAGATTGCCAGCCTAATCAAAGATTCAGACTGGCAACTTTAAAACTGTGGAAAACCTACTTCAGATATTCAGCGAAACCCGCACGGGCCTTGGCCATCTTTGGAGATACCACCGCGTTGCAGTAACCCTGATTAGGGTTCTTGTCGAAGAAATCCTGGTGATACTCCTCGCCAACCCAAAAAGTCTCGGCCGGCACGATTTCTGTGACGATAGAGTCGCCCCAAACTTCGATGGCTCGGTCACGAGCCTTCTCGAACAGGGCCTTCTGCTGGTCGTCCTCATAAAACATCGCAGATCGGTATTGAGTGCCGATATCATTGCCCTGCCGGTTGAGTTGTCGAGGATCGTGAATCGTGAAGAAAATGTCGAGAATCACCTCGGCTGAAATCTGAGCCTCGTCGAAAACCACCTTGGCAACCTCGGCGTGACCTGTATTGCCGTTGCACACCGCCTCATAACCTGGGTTATCGATGTGTCCGCCCATGTAACCGACGACCACATCGTCGACACCGCGAAACTGCATATAGGAACTGTCTAGACACCAAAAGCATCCACCGCCGAGCACAAAACTAGTCATATTGCTAGCCTAGGCTGATAGTCGCCAAAACCTGAAACGAGATGACGTGCAAAAGCGAAACCCGACCATCGGTGCGATTTTCGCACTATCGGGAGCGTTGCTTTTTGGTCTCAATGCCAGCACCTCAAAAGTTCTCATTTCGTCAGGTGTCGATCCTTCAGTGGTAGTTCTGTTCAGATCTGCTGCGACAGCGATTCTTGCGGCGTTAGTCGTAATTCTCACCAAACCCAAGGCCCTCAAAATAACTTTGCGCGAGATACCTCGGATGCTTCTGTTTGGTGTGGTTGGTGTGGCATTGATGCAATGGGCCTACTCACAAGCAGTTTCAAACATGCAGGTCGGTGTGGCGCTGCTCATTGAATACACTGCGATCATCTGGGTGCCACTGGCATCTTGGTTGATCTATAAAGAGAAGTTGAAGCCAAGGATTTGGTTCTCGGTGAGTTTGGTCCTGGGTGGGCTTTTGGTGGTCTCGAACATTTGGAACGGCGGACTAAACCTCACGGGCGTCACATTTGCTTTTATGGCAGCTGCATTTCTGACGGTGTATTTCATCATGGGTGAACATGCTCAAAAGACTCGAGACACATTTTCGACATTGACCTACAGCATGTTTGTCAGCACAATCTTTTGGCTAATCTTTTCTCCTTGGCAGCACTTTGACCTTTCTAGGCTTTCGAAAACGATTTCACTCTCAGGGAATTTGGTTTTTGTAAATTTGCCCCTTTGGGTGTTGCTGATTTGGCTTGCAGTCATGGGTTCATTCGTTCCGATGGCGCTCTCATATCGAGCTCTGCATCACATGTCGGCTACTGGCGCTGGAATCGCTTCTACCGCCGAAACAGTCTTCGCTTTCAGCTTTGGTTTCCTCTGGCTGAATGAACAGATTTCGGGAACACAAATCATCGGTGGCGTGTTAGTGCTAGCGGGCATTGTTTTGGCCCAGACAGCTAGGCAGCAGAGGATTACCGATGGCGACCATTGAACTTGGAGCAAGCAACTTCACCGAGACGGTGCTCAAAGAGGGCATAACGATCGTGGATTTTTGGGCAGCCTGGTGCGGGCCGTGCCGTCAGTTCGCCCCAATCTTCGAAGAGGCTTCTGAAAAACACGCTGACATTGTTTTTGGCAAGGTCGACACCGAGGCCGAGCGAGAGCTAGCGGGTGAGGCTCAAATCACGAGCATTCCAACTTTGATGGCGTTCCGTGACGGAGTTTTGCTTTTCAATCAAGCCGGCGCTCTGCCTGGTGAGTCATTAGAGCAACTAATCGCGGCACTAAGAGCTGTTGACATGCAGGTAGTTCGAGCCGAGATCGAAAAAGAGCAAGCCGAACTCGGCACCCCAACCGATTCTTAGACTTCTAGTCTTTGGCCACAAAGGCCATTCCGACAATGATGTCTCGAAGCCAAGCGCTATCGGGAATGTCTTGCCTCTTGAGGCCGCTGCCATCCTGAATGAACATGGTCGTTGACCCACCCCCGTCAACTGTGACAGCGTCTGTGGCACCAAGCATTTTTAGCCAATCAAAGACCTGATGAATGGTTGAACCACCCATTCGAAACCCAAAGTCATTCAGATCTTGCCCAGAGCTGGTGGTGATAAGCCAGGTGTCACCGGTCGCGTCATTCCAACCGATAGCAGTTCTAGGGCGAATCTGTTCGTGTGCGGCCGAACAATCTTGAATATTTGTGCCGTTCTGCAAGACCTGAGACCCTGACCCTGATGCCTCTAGAAACTTGTAGCCGTGGCTGGCTGCAAAAGTGTTTGAAACACTGACCTTGGTGCCGGCCGCGGCCGAGTTATAAAAGGTAAGGGAATCGTTGTCGAGCTGCAATACCTGCCCACCTGCAGGCACCATCACGTCGCGGCCCGGTTTATAACGGGCCTGTACCACACCGAGTGAATTCAAGGTCACAGTGTAGTTTCCATGCGCGGTGCCACGAGAGGTCGTGAAGTTGCCGTCGTATAGGCGAATACCACTTAAGCCAGAAACCAAATCCGAGTTAATCGAAACGATTGGTAGCGAGCTTGCGCCAGAAACCGCCGATCCATTTGCTCTCACCAGAGCAGCCTTCAGCTGGGTGGATGGCGCCGGTACTGA
>CAILJO010000115.1 GCA_903834635.1 uncultured Micrococcales bacterium
CGATGAGCGCTTCGATCTTGCCGCGAATCTCGTCGCGAATCGGGCGCACTGCCTCGACACCTTGGCCGGCCGGGTCGTCGAGCACCCAGTCGAGGTAGTGCTTGCCAGGAAAGAACGGGCACACGTCGCCGCAACCCATCGTGATCACATAGTCGCTCGCCTCGACGGCGGCATCGGTCAGAACCTTTGGCTGCTCGTTCGAAATGTCGATGCCCTCTTCGGCCATCGCGGCAACGGCCGATGGGTTTATCTGGTTGCCGGGCATTGAGCCAGCCGAACGTACCTCGATGCGGTCACCGGCTAGCGCCCGCAGGTAGCCCTGCGCCATCTGTGAACGACCGGCGTTGTGAACGCAAACAAACAACACAGATGCCTTAGGCATGTGACTCCTTAAACGTTTAGGTGCGAGTGCAATTCTTGCACCCGCACCTAAACAAACAGTGAACTACTTCTTGGCTGGCTTCTCGTCGAAGAAGTTGATCAGCACGAGTGCGACTAGCGCACCAGCGAGCTGAACCAAAATCAGACCGGCCTGGGTGCCGAGTGGGTGGCCACCACCAGGGAAGAACAACAGACCGAACGAAACGGCTGGGTTAGCCTGTGCTCCGGTCGGGGTGAAGGCTGCAGCTGCTGCGACCCACAGGCCAACGGCCGCAGGAATCAGTGCGCCACGGTTGGTCTTGGCAAGAGTTCCGACCAACCAAACCAGACCCAGTGTGGCAAAGAACTCGGCAAGCAAAGTAGCTAGCGAGTTGCCGTTGTCCATCGAAGGAGCCTGGATGGTCTTCTGCCAGATGGTCGAACCAAGAACGGCACCGACAAATCCACCAGCGAGCTGAGCGGCGATATAGGCAAGCAGGTGCTTGGCATCGATTGCCTTGCGAGCAAAGAAGTAGAGCGAGACGGCAGGGTTCAGGTGTCCGCCGCTAATGCCTGCGGTCATCAAGATCATCAAGCCAAGAGCAGTTGCCAAGGCGATGGTGGCGATTCCGGTGCCCGAAATTACTGCACCATAAATTGCTGTGACGAAAACGGTGACACCGATGAACTCGGCCACCATCTTTTTAGCTAGGTCGTTCATTCTTTTCCTTTCGATGGTTCACTCTGAATGTCGATCAGAGCTTCATTGTGTTTCATAAAACCTGGTTTCCAGGGTGGATCAAATCGAGCAAAATAAGCGTCACCGATTGCGGTTAGGCCTGCCTGCTCGACTGCTTGCTTCAAGGCTAGACCGCGATCCATAAAACGCTGCTCATTCCAAGCACCACCAAAACGCAGTGCCGCAACCGTGGTCGGCGGCACCACTCGAGTTGTCACCTGCGAATCGATCGGGCGAGGAACCTCGTTTGGGTCTGCCGCGAGCGGCAACACAAACGAAACGCGGTGCAGCTCTTTGCCAGAGGCATCGTTGTGAAGGGTCTCTTGCAGCACTGGAGCAGTCATCGCAAAGCGCGTGCGGTCTTGATTGCGGCCGCTGATGTAGCTCACGAGCGGCTGAAACGCCATGTTGCCGGCGGTCATGAACGGTCCGGCAGCGACCACATCTACACGGATGTGCTGGGGGTACTCTCTCAATTCGAAAGCACCATAGTCTGCGACGACTTTGAACGCGAGTTGTTCGGTCACGGGTCTATGGTATCGCCGAGGGCGTTAACTCGGATAGAATAGCCAAAGTCTGTTTATCGGCGGTAGCCGACAACAATCCAAATGTGAGGTTTCCGTGGGCTCAGTTATTAAGAAGCGCCGCAAGCGTATGTCGAAGAAGAAGCACCGCAAGCTTCTTCGCAAGACTCGCCACCAGCGTCGCAACAAGAAGTAGATCTTCAACAGGGATTCCGCCAGCAATAGTTGGCGGGTCTTTTGTTTTAAGCGGACTTTATAACTCCGATGCCTTCGGCGGCCTCAGCGTTTTGCTCAAATGCCTTTGGAGGCTTCGGCCTTTTTCTTGGCTTTGTTGCGGCGACGAATCTCGCGCTTCTTGAAGTCCAGAATCTTCCAGCCGGCAGCCTTGGCGAAAGTGGTCAGGCGACCATCTGGGTTGACAGCAACCGGGTGTCCCACGTGAGACAACATCGGCAGGTCGTTGGCCGAGTCGCTGTAGGCATAAGAGCGCTTCAGGCTGATGCCTCGCTCTTTGGCAAGTTTCTTCATGGCGGTCAGCTTGCGCTTGCCGTGCAGTGGGCGACCTTCGAGCTCGCCGGTGAGAAGGCCGTTTTCGTCACGGGCGACCAACGTGCCCAAACCGCCGGTCAACCCAAGGCGCTTTGCAATCTCGTCTGACATCTCACGCGGGCTTGCGGTGATGATCCAAACCTCACGGCCCTTGGCCATGTGCTCCTGGGCGATGCGAACGGCTTCAGGCCACAGCTTAGGGGCAATGAACTCGTCATAAACATCGATGACCATCTGCGCGAGTTCTTGCGCTTTGTGGCCGGCAACCAAACCTAGAGCTTTCTCTTCGATGTTCGCCATCATCTTTGTGGTCTCACCTCGAACGATGAACTTCCACTGCTGCCAAGCAAAACGATAGAGGTCGCGGCGACCAAGGTATTTGCGCTCGAACGCTGCCTTGCCAAACAAGAAAGACGAAGACCCACGCAGCAGCGTGTTGTCTAGGTCAAAGAAGGCGGCTTCCTTCTTGATTGGCTTTGGGGTTTCTGGCACCTCACAAGTTTAGAGCGCGCATAGTATGTTGCTGTGTCCCAAACCATAAACGTCGCCTTGGTCGGCAAAGCCGGCTGCCACCTGTGTGACGATGCGCGCGTCGTGGTAAACGCCGTGATCGGTGACTTTCGCGCGCAAAACACGGGTGTCGCCCGCCACGTGCAGGTCAACTTTGTCGAGCACGACATCCTGGTTAACGAAGAGCTGGCAAACAAATATCACGACGAAATCCCGGTGTTGCTAATCAACGGCAAGGTGCACAATTATTGGCGCATCGACCCCGAGCGCTTTCGTGCTGCACTCGAGGAGTTAACCCCGTGGAGCTTATAACCGGCAATGCCGCCGTTCGAGCCGCCGCTCGCGACTACGAGCGATACTCAAGCGACCTTCAAGGCGACCAGGATGTTCGCGACTACAAGCAACTGCCTCTCGAGGTTGACCCACCCGAGCACGGTGCCATTCGCGCGCTGATTGCGCCATGGTTTGTCAAAGACTCGTTGGCCACCCACACCCATGCCTTCGGCAA
>CAILJO010000116.1 GCA_903834635.1 uncultured Micrococcales bacterium
ATGTTGGCGCGTTCGCTGTCGTCTGCCTCGGCAGTGTATTCGAGCTTGTCGTTGCTGTTTAGGCGAAAAATGTCAGGTGCTTCAAAAACGCACTGTCCGTAGTGCTGGCACTTGACCATGTCGACGTCAACTTTGATTGTCATTTATTTCTCCTCGACACTTTCTGTCACGGTTGATGGATACAGGTCTTTGCTTGGGGTGCGAATGCCGCGGAATTCCCAGTCGCCGCCGAGTGCGGTCGAAACCACTTCTTCGCTCGAGGTTGGCTGTGCGCCGACATCCGTGCGAATCGGGGTCGGGCCTTCGACGATGTGGTTGGTCAAGCGGCCAAGACCCTCGACCTCAACCTCAACGATGTCGCCAGGTTCGACAGGGCGGCTGAACGCAGGCGTGCCCGAGAACAGCATGTCGCCGGGAACCAGCGTGATGGTGCGAGCAATGTCGGCCACCAGGTAGTGCATGTCCCACTCCATGTTGTCGGTGTTGTCTTCTTGCTTGACCTCGCCGTTGACATAGGTGCGAATCATCTTGTTCTTGAAGTCCCAGTCGGTGACCAGCCCAGGGCCAACCGGCGCGAGAGTGTCAGAGCCCTTCACGCGCAGCATAGAGCCGGCGTCGGTGTCTCTAAAGTCGTGCAGACCATAGTCATTGCCAACCGTGTAGCCAGCAATGTATTCGCCAGCCTCTTCGGGTGAAATGTTGCGGCAGGTCTTGCCGATGACAATGACAATTTCACCCTCATAGTTCAACCACTTGCATCCAGCCGGGCGAACGACAGCACCTTTGTGGGTGTTCAGCGCAGTGATCGGCTTGTGAAAGTAGGTTGGGGCAGCTGGCAGCTTGGTCATGAACTCTTTGGTGCGCGAGTCATAGTTCAGGTGCACAGCGATGATTTTGGTTGGTTCTGACGGCGCTAGGTGCACGGCATCTTCGATCGCAACTACGCGACCGTCGGGCGCAACAAGGTTCTCACCCTGGCGCAAAACCTGCACAGGGTAGCCATCAAGAAGAATGCGGCGATACTCAGTCACGAGAGAGGGTCACGTCCTTAGGCAGTGGGAATCCACCTTCTGGCTTGTCGAACCAGATGTGAACCTGGCCGGTGCCGATGGAGTTTTCGTATTCAGAGTACAGACGACCGACCGAGGTGTTGGCTTCTTCGCCGAGTGCGCCGGCCATCGCCAGGTACTGAAAGAAACCTGCTTCAGGCTTGTACTTCTTGAAGTTGTCAAAGTCGTCTAGCACGGCCTTGTGGTCGCCGGCCTCAAACCACCTGATGACCTTCTTGTCGTATTCATAGGCCTCGGGCGTGAAGATGTGAATCGGGTCGCTGGCCTCGTGCTTGCGAAGGTCGCGCAGTTTGTGAAAGGTGTGGCTGAGTGCTCCAGAGCCCAGAATCAAAACCTTGCGATCACTGTCACGGATGGCTTCGCCGAGTGCGCGGCCTGCGCGAATGAAGTCCTCGGCGGTGCCGGTCTGGCAAACCGAAAGACTGATCCAGCGCTTGTCATCTAGACCGCGGCCCAGGTAGTGCCATAGGTTGGTGGTCGCATAGAAGATTGGCAGGTGTGGGTCGCTGATAGGAGTTACCCATGTGCCGTTCTTTTCGTCATAGTTGGCAATCGAGTTGGCCAGCTCAGGGTCGCCCTTGAACGCATAAGGAATCTGGCTCATGCCGCGCGGCAACTCTTCGCTGGTGAACAGACCAGAGCGCTCGGCGTGCGAGGTGATTACAAACTCAACGGTGGTTGCCCAGTGCGAGTCGAGAACCACAACGGTGTCGTAGTCGAGAGTTTCGAAGACATCTTTGCGCAGTTTTTTTAGGCCTGGCACGAGCGAGATCTCTTTGCCGTTGTTCAGGTCTTTTCGCACTGCCTCGGGCAGCATGATTGTTGGCACGTGGGCCAGAATGCCGGCACCTACTACTTCACCCATGGGTTATTCCTTCCATCCATTTGGAGAGACGACCGTGTTCTTGACATCGGCATAAAAATCGAACGACCAGTTGCCACCCTCGCGACCAACACCAGACTTCTTGCTGCCACCGAACGGCGCACGCAGGTCACGCACAAAGAAGCAGTTCACCCAGATGGTTCCGGCGACAAGTTCGTCGGTGATGCGCTTGGCATGGTCGCGGTCTCCAGAGACAACGACCGCGGCGAGACCAAACTCGGTTCCGTTTGCCATCTCAAGCGCCTCGGTGTCGGTCTTGAAGGTCTGCATGCACAGCACTGGGCCGAATACTTCGGCGGTGACGATTTCGCTGCCGGGAGTCGGGTTCTTCACCAGAGTCGGTTTGAAGAACAAGCCACCGAGCTCGTCGTTTGGCTCGCCACCCATCACGATTTCTTGACCCTCGGCCTTGGCGCGGTCGACGAAACCCTTGATGCGGTCGAAGTGCACCTGGTGAATCTGCGGACCAATGTCGGTCTCAGGGTCGCGCGGGTCGCCCTGCTTGAGCTTGAGTGCCCGCTCGCGGAATTTCTCTGCGAATGCGTCGGCGACATCTTCGTGAACCAAGATGCGGGTGCCGCTAAGGCAAACTTGCCCAGCGTTGTCGTATTGCTCGACTGCCAACTCGGCGGCAAGGTCAAGATCTGCGTCTGCGAACACAAGCAGCGGGCTCTTGCCACCAAGTTCGAATGAACACGGGGTTAGGTTGTCGGCTGCTGCGTGGGCAATCACCTTGGCGGTTGGAACAGAACCGGTGAAAGAGATGCGTGCGATGTCTGGGTGTGCGGTGAGCACCGCGCCAACCTCGCGACCGAAGCCTTGAACGACATTGAAGACGCCGTCAGGAATTCCAGCCTGCTTGGTTAGGTCGGCAAAGAACGACGCAGACAGTGGAGTCCACTCAGCTGGTTTCAAAACCACCGTGTCACCAGATGCCAGCGCTGGACCAATCTTCCAGGTAGCAAGCATTAGGGGAGCATTCCAAGGGGTGATCAAGACTGCGACGCCCGATGGGTCCCAGGAGATGTTGTTAGTGTGACCGCGAGTCTCGAATGATTCGTGCTTGAGCTCATTGATGGCCCACTCGGCAAAGAAGCGAATGTTGAGAGCGACTCGAGGCATCACACCTCGGCGGTGAGAACGCAGCAATGAGCCGTTGTCCATGGTCTCGAGTTGGGCAAGCGTTTCGATGTTCTCTTCGACTAGCTCGGCTAGGCGCAAAAGAAGCTCTCCGCGCTTTGCTGGGCCCAGCGCAGACCAAGCCGGAAAGGCTCGCTTGGCAGCAGCTACGGCCTCGTTTGCTTCGACTTCGCCACCTCGAGATATTTCACCAAGAAAGGTGCCGTCGATTGGCGAAGTGTTCGTGTAGGTCTGCGAAGAGGCGACTCGTTGCCCACCGATGTAGTGGCGAGTATCGATCTTGGCTCCAGCCACTTCGATAAAACTCATCGACAAAACTCCCTTGGTTCATGCAGGTTCGAAATCAATCGTAACTTCAATTTCGTTCGGATGCTAATGATTTAGATTAGGGCATACTTGTTGCAAGAAACATCAAATTTGATTGCTTTAGTAGGCTGTTTTTATAACGATTTGGAGTGCGCAATGGCCCAACAGGTTCGCCCACGGATTGCCATTCTTGGCCGATTCGCCGAGCACACTTCGGCAACCCGACGCCAAGCACTCGTCAGCGCAGAGCTTCTTCTCGAATCTGTCTGGAACGCCGGCGGTGACCCAATCACTTTGCTTCCAACCGAAGACAGCAACTGGACCGAGCGCCTGCAGGGTTTTTCGGCAGTTCTAATGCCAGGTGGCGGCGACATTGACCCGAATCTTTATGGTCAGACTCAGCACACCGACGAGATCTATGGTGTGAACAATCTTCAAGACCGAGCCGACCTGAGTCTCACTCGCTGGGCTGTCGAAAACAAGGTTCCTTTTTTGGCCATCTGCCGCGGCATGCAAATGGTGAATGTTGCCTTCGGTGGCACCTTGGTTCAGCACATGGAGCAAGACCACCGTCACGTGGTTAGTGACATCACGCTCGATTCAGACGTTGATCGCCTGGGCCTCAGCGTGCCGATTGTTACCGCGTCTTGTTATCACCACCAGGCAATCGACAAACTCGGTGAGGGTTTGCGCGTTATCGCTTCTGCTGCCCAGGGGCACGTCGAGGCTTTGGCAATCGACAATGGTGGCTGGGCCTATGCGCTTCAGTGGCACCCCGAAGACAACGCACACGAAGATCTTCACCAAGCCGAAATCTTTAGTGAGTTTGTTCGCCAGGCTCAGGCTGCTGGGCCGCTAGCCTAACTGCCAAGATGCCTGCGCGCGCCATCGGCTCAAGGCTTTGCTAGCTCTCTAGGTGACGAGTTAGTTCGCGCAGGTCGTCGGCCAAACTCTTTTTATTGGACGACTTGAGTGTTTCAACAACATACTTTTCTTCTTTGTTGAACTCAGGAAAAAGCTTGTCCATCAGAGTGCGACCCTTGCCGGTTAGATTGACGATCACTAGACGACCGTCATCTTTGCTTTTGGTGCGCTTTAGATAACCGCGACCTTCGAGAGTGGTCAGCACGCCGGTGAGAGTTGCTTTCGAAAAGCCTCCCTCGTCAGCAATCTGGCGAGTCTCGATTGGCTCCCAGATCCACACCACCCAGAGCACCACAAAGGCAGTCCAAGAAAGATCATGTTTTGCAAGAACTGAACGCTCGAGGTGATTTCGCACGGCCGTTGCCGCTCTGAAAAGGTTGGAGGTGACCGCCATGGCCGCGAAGTCGATCGGCTTGCCGCTGACGCGAGCGTTGACCTGACGTTCGGTTTCGTTGAGTGTGTGTGTTCCCGCCACGATGCCTCCTAAAATCCCCGTTTGAATGACTAAACCACAATTTTCTAATCATTTAGTCCCGAATGAATAACATTTGGCGAGATTTGTTTGGAGATTTAGATTTATTCACTAATCTAAAAATGATTCGTATCCAAACAATCTTTAGGAGTGCCACGTGAACTCAACGTCGAGCATCACTCTCGCCAACCTCGATCTCTTTGCGAACGGAGCTCCCTGGAGCGTGTTCGAGCAACTGCGCAAAGAGAGCCCAATGCACTGGAATGAAGAAGAGGCACCAAACTCTGGCTTCTATTCGGTCACGCGCTACAACGACATCGTAAAAATTCTGCGTGACCCAGACACCTTCACATCAGAGCGTTTCACAAACCTAGAAGAGGTCGACGCCGAGCAAGAAGAGGCTCGTCGCTCGCTTCTTGAGACCGATGGAACCCGACACCGCGCACTTCGCCGCCTGCTTCAAGGCGAGTTCACGCCTCAGGCAGTTGCTCGCTATGAAACCTTTCTTCGCGGCCTAACTGCAACAACTCTCGACAACGCCTTTGCCAAAGGCTCATTCGATTTTGTCGAAGAGGTTGCTGCAGACTTTCCGATCAACGTTCTGGTCAAGCTGCTTGATGTTCCTGTCGAAGACGCACCACGTCTTATCGACTGGGGCAACCGCATGGTCGGCTTCGACGACCCAGAGCACGCTGACCTTTTGATGAGCGACCCCGAGAGCGAAAAATATCGCCTAGTTCCTTTTAAGTCTCCTGCCGCTCTAGAGGTTTTTGAATACGGCGATGAGCTGGCTCGCCAACGGCGCGGCAAAGACGGCATCGACCTGATCAGCAAATTGGTCAACACCATGCCAAGCGATGGCATTGCTCTCACCGAGCGCGATTTTCACACCAACTTCTTGCTTCTAGTCGTGGCCGGCAACGAGACCACGCGCCACACGATCAGCCACACCATGCGCAACCTGATCAACAACCCAGACCAGTTGGCCTACCTGCAAGAGAACCCAGACAAAATCGAGTGGGCTGTCGAAGAGTTCTTGCGTTACGCAAGCCCGGTTTATCACTTCAGACGCACTGCGACCCGCGATGTCGAGTTCAACGGCGTGCACATCAAAGAGGGGCAAAAGGTCGTTCCTTGGTTTGCGTCTGGCAACCGTGATGACAGCGTTTTCGCCGAGCCAAACAAGATGGACGTCACCCGCAATCCAAACGAGCACATGACCTTTGGTCGTGGCGGCCCTCACATGTGTCTTGGTAACGCGCTTGCCCGCATCGAGTTGCGTGTCATGTTCGAAGAACTAATCGCCCGTGTAGACAAGGTCGAGATCACTGGTGAAGTCGACTTCTTGCGCAGCAACTTCGTTCACGGCATTAAGCGATTCCCAGTCAAGGTAACCACTCGCTAAAAAGCGGCTATTCGCTGGCCTTGCTCTGCCAAAGGGCAACGGCACCGATCGCCGAAAGCGCCGCAGCAACGATAAGCACCGGTTGGTTTTCGCCGGTGGTCCAAAACAGACCACCCCAGATGCCTGCACCCAAAACCGAGAAGTTCATCAGGGCTTGATACCAACCCTGCGCCTTGCCCTTTATGTTGCTCGGTGCTTGCTTGGCGACCCAAGCCTTGCCAACCCCATCGGTTAGCGCCGGAAATAGTCCATAAACACCAATGGCGACAACCGCAACCACGATGTTGTTCGTCAAACCGAGTGTCAAATAAGCCGCCGCAAAAATTACCAACCCAAGGGCATAGACCTTGCCCGGGTGCATTTTGTCAGCCAAGATGCCAGCCGGCAACGCCGCCGCCGCGGCCACCAGGTTGAACAGCACATAAGCCAGCACCATGCCGACTGCAGTGAAACCGATTTGGTGCAAGCGAAGCAACAGCAGGGCATCGGGGATGTTTGCCAGTTGGATAACGGCCAACAACAAGATGTTTCGCTTTAGAGTGCCTGGCAGGGGAGTCTTGTTAGCAAATGCGCTTTCGCTCTTCGATACCTTGGGCGCACCTTTGCCTTTGATAAAAAAGGTTAGGAGTGCCGAAAGTAGAGCCGGAATCAAAGCCCAGACGGCCACAGCTCGAACGTCATTGTTCAGCATTGCCAAACCGACTAAAGCGAGCAGAGGGCCGATTACGGCACCGATGGTGTCGCTCATTCGGTGAAAACCGAATGCCTTGCCTAAATGTTTCTCGTCGATGTCGATACCGAGAAGAGCGTCGCGCGGTGCCGAGCGCAGGCCTTTGCCAAGTCGGTCGGTCACACGGCCAAGCAAGACCATCGGCCAGGCAGTGGCAAGAACCACAAAGGCTTTGCCAAGCCCGGCGATCGAGTAACCCGCAACCACGAAGGGCTTTGCGCCAACTCGGTCGGCGGCGCGGCCACTAAAAAGTTTGGTCAGACCAGCGGTCGCCTCGGCCAGCCCTTCGATCACACCAAGTGCAACCGGGGCGGCTCCAACCACCGAAGCGATGATCAGTGGCAGCAGTGGATACAAAAGTTCGCTGGCGGCATCCTGGGTGAGCGAAACTGCTGAAAGCAGGATTAAGTTTTTGGTGAGCCAGCTCTTTTTCATTCACCTAGCCTAAGTGGGCGTGCTTCAAGAAAGCATCCACCAGCGCATGAGTTCTAGCATTCGCCGCAGGTTCTTCTGCGATGGTCATTTGCATCATCACTTCGGGGTCTTGCCCGTCTTCAGCAACCTTTTCGGCCCCGCCCCAATCAAGCCAACCTTTTAGCCCGCTGGCGACAAGCTCGGGGTGAAACTGAACTGCGAGAGAGTTTTTGAAAGTGAATGCCTGCGAGGCTGTCGGATTGCGAGCAATTTCGACGGCTCCAGGCGGAACCTGCCAGCGATCGTAGTGAAACTGAAACCACGGCCCACGGCTGACGATGCTTTCGTCGTCGCTCATGATGGCTGCCCAGCCGATCTCGTTCTTGGGCGCCGGAGCAACCGAACCTCCCAGAGCGCGAGCCAAAAGCTGCCCGCCAAAGCAGATTCCCAAAATCGGTTTTCCACTCATCGCAGCGTCGCGAATCCAAGCTATTTCTGGCGTCAGCCAGTTTCCGATGCAGGCGTCGTCCCAGGCGCCCCAAGGTGCACCAAGCGGCACAATCACGTCGTAGTCATCGGCGTTAGGAAACTCAAAAGTGACGTTCGGCTTATCGAATTCGTGTTGTTGAACTACAAGAATTTCTTCGGTCTCAAAACCGCGTTGCCGAAAACGCTCGCCGACCGGACCGGTTGGGCTCACGTGGTCATGTTGCACGAATAGAACTTTCATGACAAACCTAACTAGTCGATAACATTTTGAGCCTGTCGCTCTATGCCTCTAATGCTAGGACTATTATTTCGTTTGAGCCCTAACGATTGTTAGAGGTAGTCAAGTTGTTACAAAGGAGTTGCAATGGCCACCGATCTCAACGCACTGCGCGAGACACTGAAGTCGCGAGGCATCGATGTTCTGCGATTGGCTTATGCAGATGTTCTTGGAGTCGTTCGTTCAAAAGACCTTCTGGTCAGTCAGCTCGAAAAAGGCGCGCACAACGGCCCGGCTTTTTGCCAGGGAATTTGGGTTACGACAACCCAAGGTGGAGTGCTAGACGCCAACAACATCGCTAGCGACGGGCTCAAAGACTTCGTTAGCGTCATCGATCCAGATTCAATCACCGACCTGCCTTATGAACCCGGCGTTGCCTTGGCCATTGTCGATGCGTTCAACCCGGATGGCACCGTCAACTTGATGTCACCTCGTTCGGTGCTTCGCAAAGTCATCGCCGAATACAACGCACTCGGCTTGCAGCCGGTGGTTGGCCCAGAGCTCGAGTTCTATATCACCGAGCGCACCGAAGATGGCGGTTATCGTCGTGCCCACAACAGGCTTGGAATGGTCTACACGACCGGCGTCTTGAGCGACCCAAAAGGCACCTTCTTGCACACGTTGAGAATGCTCGACCAGATGAACATTGGCGTCTTTGCAGGCAATGCCGAGTTCAGCCCCTCGCAGTATGAAATCAACTTGTATCACTCAGAGGCTCTCGACGCCGCCGACCGCACATTCAAGTTTCGTTCGGCAATCAAAGATGTGGCGGCACAGCGCGGGCAGCACGCAACGTTTGTTGGCAAACCTTTCAGCGATGAGAGCGGCAGCGGTTTCCACCTGCACTTCTCTGTGACCGATCTAAACGGTCGCAACCAAATGCACGACGGTGGCGAAGCACTAAGCGAGACCGCTAAGCACATGATTGCCGGTGTGCTCGACAACGCGGCTGCGCTGGCTGCGTTCACGAACCCAACCATCAATGCGTTCAAGCGCCTCGGCCCTGACACCCTGGCGCCTTACCGCGCAAACTGGGGTCATGACAACCGTTCATGCATGTTGCGTGTTCCACCAGAGCGTGGCCAGGGCACCCGTCTTGAGGTGCGCGTCGGCGACGGCGCAGCTAACCCATATCTTTTGATTGCGGGAATCTTGGCTGCAGGGCTCGACGGCATCAAGCGCAAGCTTGCTTGCCCAGATCCAGCCGAAGGAATGGCCTACGACAACGAAAGCGCCGCAATCCTTCCGATGACTTTCACGGCAGCCCTCGACGCGCTAGAGGCCAACCAAAACCTCACCGAGTTCATGTCGCAAGAGATGATCAACGTTTTCTTGGTTATGAAGCGTGACGAAATCGAGCGATACGAAGCCGCAGTCACCGAACCAACTCGCGATGTCACCCAGTGGGAGATCGACGAGTACTTCGAGGCCTACTAAACCCCAAACAGCAAAACTCCGATGCCGCCGCAGGCATCGGAGTTTTTGCGTTTGCGTCTAGTTGTTTTGCGAGCGGTCTTCGACTAGCTGGCCACCGTTGAAAGTGACTCCAACCTCTCGGTAGTAACCGCCGAGAATTTTTTCGACCGGCAAGATCGAACCCAGTTCATCCCACTGTGAATCGCCCAGGGTCAACTCGGCGTCTCCGCCCCAAGGTTGACCCAAGTCGGCGTCGACACCACCCATGGTGATTAGTTGGTCCATCGAGTTGCCCGCGCCTGGAACGATCGAAGGCATCCATCTGCTGTGAAGCATCTTGTGTCCGTTGACAAAACCGTTGCTGTCACTCGGGCCCTGCAACGTAACCACTGCCGAAGCAAGTCGGTGGTCATAGGCGGCCAACGTGGCGCCCAGCTTGGCGCCTGCCTCGAGTCGAGGCGACGCTTTGCCGTGATTGAAGATTCGGGTGACGTGCACCGAGCCCAGTTTCTTTGGGTAGCCCTGAAACCATCCACGAGCGATTGCGAAATCTTTGGTCACCCAAATGGCAACACAGCGCGAATAGGTCACGCCGTCTTTCTTGCAGCGCACCACAACAAATGCTTCTAGGTATTGCGAGCGAATTGGGTCGAGCAACTCTGCTCCGCCTTCGCTGCACGATTGCCAGTCGGCCCAAATGATCGCCACGGCTCCGGGCTGCTCGTCGGCAAGTTCGATGTCGGCCGGAAGGATCGCACGAACATTCTTTGGGTCGGTTAGATACTCAACGGTCAAAAGTGTTCCCGAATAAAACCAAGGCATGTTCGGAACAAGCGAAGATTTGCCGCTTGGGGTCAGCGGAGCGATGAAGCCATTGAGTTCGGTCATGCTCAAAAGCCTATCGAATCGTTAGCATCCGAATAAATAACAAAAACTTTGGCTTTATAACGATTTGTTAAATCTGGTCAAATAACGCCGTATCAACTTGACCGTGTGCCACTCCTGCGCCACGCTAACAAGTAATCGTTTATACCCAAACGATATCCCGTTCTCAATGAGGAGACATTTCTATGTCAAATAGCTCAACTGACAGTGGCCTTAAAAAAGGCAAACTCGGTATCGTCGGCATCGTATTTTTCGTTGTAGCCGCAGCCGCCCCACTTCTAGGCATGACCGGCGCTGTGCCGGTGGCAATGTTGCTTGGCAACCAAGCCGGAACCCCAGGCACTTATCTAGCTGTCGGGCTTGTGCTTTTGGTTTTCTCGGTCGGCTATGCCGCGATGAGCCAAAAGGTCACCAACACCGGAGCCTTCTTTGCCTATGTAGGCAAAGGTCTTGGCAAGCATGCCGGCGTTGCCTCATCGTTCGCCATGCTGGTCGGTTACATCACCATCCAGCTGGCAATATATGGCTTCATCGGTGGTGTGCTCTCGGGCCAGATGGCTGCTGAGTTCGGCATGTCAATCACTTGGTGGCAGTGGGCTCTGATTGCCTGGGCTCTCGTCACCGGTCTATCGCTGTTGAGTGTTGACGTCGGTGCAAAGGTTCTGGGTGTGCTTATGGTCGCCGAACTTGCAACTTTGATCATCACCTCGGTTGCCGTTTTCATCAACCACGGTTCGAGCGCAAATCTCGGCAACTCGTTCAGCTTCGATGCAATCTTCGCCGGAGGTTTCACTGGTGGCGCCGGAATCGCAATCGCCTTTGCGTTTGCATCGTTCATCGGCTTTGAAGCAACAGCTATTTATGGTGAAGAGTCGAAAGACCCTAAGCGCGCAGTTCCTCGCGCCACCTACTGGGCTGTTTCGATCATCACCGTGCTTTTTGCCATCACTGCTTTCGCCATGGCAACCGCAATGGGTGGCAACAACGACGCAATCGCAAACTATGTCGCTAAGGCCAGTTCGGTTGGCGGCACTCCGCTAGCCAACCCTGCAGGCGTGATTTTCTCGATCGCAGACGACAACCTTGGCGGCAACTGGATGTCAACCATCATGAGCTGGTTGGTAATCTCAAGCTGTTTCGCGGGCATCCTGGCATTCCAGAACGCAATCTCGCGTTACCTGTTTGCTCTTGGACGCGGTGAAGTTCTTCCAAAGATGCTTGCCAAGACCAACAAGTCGGGCGCCCCGGTTAACGGTGTAATCGTGACCTCAATCGTGGCAGCTGTTGTTATTGCTCTCTTTGCCTTCAACGGCCTCGACGGCATTGCCAACCTGTTCACCTGGATGAGCGCCGTCACCGCAGTTGCGATCATGTTCGTTGAGATTCTGGTCAGCATCGCAGTTGTCGTGTTCCTGGGCAAAGACAAGTCGGTTCACATCTTCAAGTCGGTAGTCGCACCAATCGTTTCTGCTGTTGGTTTGGCTGTTGGTGTTTACATGTTGATGAGCCGCTTCAACCTGCTCGGCAACCTGGCGCCGGCCAACGTCGACCCAACCACTCCTGAGGGTGCTTGGCAGTTGACCGGTTTCGGTTGGTTCCTTGTTCTGTTGCCATTCATCGCTGCTGCCATCGGTATGGTGCTTTCGATGATGAACAACAGCAAGCGCAACTCAGAACTGCTTGCAGATATTCTGAGCTAAACAAAGCAACACGAATGCGCCTGGCTTCGGCCAGGCGCTTTCGTTTATGTAGCCTTGAAGTTGTGTCCAAAAAACTTATTTCTGCCGCTTTAGCCTTGGTTGCGGCTGGCACATTTGGGCTAACTTCTAGCGCGATCGCGGCGACAGCGCCAACCTGCTCGGCAAAGGTGCAAACCAGCAATCGTTGGCTTGGCAAGCTTTATGGTGTTGTGCAAGACACTGCTTCGGGCAAGATTCTGCTCGACATTCGCGGCTCAGAGCAAACGCCGTCGGCATCGGTGATGAAGCTTTTTACGGCAGCAGCCGCATTGAAGTATGTTCCACAAAGCTATGTGGCCGAGACTCGGGTGTTTAGATCTCGCCAAGACCCAAGCGTTCTCATTTTGGTTGGTGGGGGCGACCACACACTCTCGGCTTTCAACCTGCCAAGTTTCACTACATACAAAAACCCGCCAAAGCTCTCGTTGCTGGCAGCAACCACCCTGACAAAAATTGGTCAGGGTTCAACGGTCAGCAAAATTATCGTCGACACAAGTTTTTTTGATGAGACAGGTTTCAATCCCTATTGGAAACCGAGCGATCGAACCAATGGCTACGTGAGTTTGATTTCACCACTGATGGCTGACGCCGATCGCCAGAACGGCGATCGCACCAGCAGGTTTTATAGTTCGGTGCGAAGCCAAGACCCAGCCAAGCGTGCGGGGGAGTTGTTCAAGACGGCTCTAGGCGCTCAAGCGTCAACCGCCGTTGTCACGGCCGGATCACTTCCCGACGACGCGAGTCTATTGACCACCATTCACTCCCAGCCAATTGCAGTTTGGCTCGAGCACGCTTTGCATGTTTCGGACAATACCGAAACCGAGATCATCGCAAGACATGTCGAGAAGTACCTCAACCTTCCGACCACGTTTGCCGAGATTCAACCGATGATTCAACAAACCTTGGCCGATCTCAACTTGGGCTCTAAGGGTTTGGTCATGAAAGATGCCTCTGGTCTTTCGCAAGACGACAGAGTCACGGCCCGCTTGGTGGCATCGTTGCTTCGAGAATCGGTAAGCCCTGGTTCGCCGATAGCCGACTTGCCAAGCTTTATGCCTTCGCCCACAACTTATGGAACATTGTCATCGAGATTCACGGGGCACCATCAAGGAGTGCGTGACTTTATGGTTGCCAAGTCGGGATTCATTCCCGGTTTGAGTTCACTGGCAGGACTTGTGCAGGCCAAGGATGGTTCGACTCTGGCTTTTGCCTTCTTCGCAAGATCTGACAAGAAACACGGTTTCAGCATTGGCTACGAAACCAAAGACGCGATCGATGGTCTCGTGACTCGCGCATTTCAGTGCGGCTTGAACTTAACCAAATAGCGGCAAGTCGTTTGTGCCCAAACAAATAAAGTGGCAGACTGAAGTCATGTCAGCAACGAGGCTAGAACATGACCTGCTCGGCGAACTTGAGGTTCCTGCCGATGCGTATTGGGGTATTCACACCGCTCGGGCGGTGACCAACTTTCCTATTTCGGGTGTTCCCATTGGGCACTATCGAAGTCTCATCAAAGCCATCGCAATGGTCAAACAGGCGGCCGCCGAGGCAAACTTCAAGGTTGGCGAACTTGACGGCAAAATCAAAGATGCCATCGTCAAGGCGTGCCACGAGGTTGCGGCAGGTCACTTAGACAGCCAGTTCGTAGTAGACGCCATTCAAGGTGGTGCCGGAACCAGCACCAACATGAACGCCAATGAGGTCATAGCCAACCGTGCACTCGAGATCATGGGTCACAACAAAGGCAGCTACGAGTTCTGCCACCCGCTAAATCACGTCAACATGTCGCAATCGACCAACGATGTCTATCCAACGGCATTGAAGGTTGCTCTGATTCTCGAACTTCGCGAACTTATCGAATCGATGGACTACCTTCGCGGCGCATTCCACAACAAGGCAGTCGAGTTCAAAGACGTAATCAAGATGGGCCGCACCCAACTTCAAGACGCGGTTCCAATGACTTTGGGCATGGAGTTCGCGACCTTCGCTCGAATGGTGATGGAAGATGAGCAACGTCTTCGCGAAGTGATTCCACTGCTTTGCGAAATTAACCTTGGTGGAACTGCCATCGGAACACAGCTGAACGCCCCTAAGGGTTATGCGGTTCTGGCCTGCCAAAGCCTGAGCACGCTCACCGGCATTCCATTCGTTGTCGCCGAAGACATGGTCGAAGCGACACAAGATGCAGGTGTCTTTGTGATGGTTTCGGGAGTTCTTAAGCGGGTTGCCGTAAAACTGAGCAAGACTTCGAACGATCTGCGATTGCTATCAAGCGGCCCTCGCGCCGGATTCGGAGAAATAAATCTTCCGGCGAGACAAGCGGGTTCGTCGATCATGCCCGGC
>CAILJO010000117.1 GCA_903834635.1 uncultured Micrococcales bacterium
GCCGCCAGAATCAAGAGAGTGGTTTTCGGGGCATGGGATGAACTTGGCGGGGCATCGGGGTCGGTTTATGACATCTTGCGTGACCCTCGCTTGGGCAAACCGGTGGAGGTAATCGGGGGAGTGCTCGAATCCGAGTGCGCAGCCCTGCTGACCGACTTCTTTAAAGACCGCCGCAAATAACCTCGGTTTCACCGTTGCCCCAGATGTAGTAACCTATTCCACGGTGACGTGTCCGAGCGGCCGAAGGTGCAACTCTCGAAAAGTTGTGTGCGTGAAAGCGCACCGTGGGTTCAAATCCCACCGTCACCGCCATCAATCCCCTCTGAGAGCAGATTTGCTTCTGGTGGGGATTTTTTGTTTCCGCAGCAAATCCATTCGCCTTTGCCCCCAAGTGACGCAGGCAGGTTTGCCCGCCGCAGGCATCGTCGTTTGCTAGTGACAAATGTAAATTGTTCGTAAATACGAGGATTTTGGCACTTTGTTCGCCGATTCGAGGCGTAGTCTGAAGGCACGCTACAACGATCCAGTTTTGGGAGACACTAGTGCCAAAGGTTTATGCTCACGACGGTTTGTTGACCGTCGAACTGGGTGCGGGGGAACGCTTTAAGGCGGGTCGTCGCCAAGTCAGTGTCGAACTCTGGCGCGTTCGATTCATTCTGGTCGATGAAGGTGACCGACGCGACAAGCTTGGCACCCAGCAAGAGGGCCGCACATCACACACCGGCGCTTTCATGAGGCGCGGTGAACGATCGTTTGTGTTCTGGCCCAAAAAGACTCCGGCCCTGGTGATTCAGGTGCTCGACCCAATGTGGAACGAGTTCATCATCGGCGACGAAAACGCCAAAGAGACCGCCTCGGCCCTGCGACTCGAAATCGCCAAAGCCAAAGCCGAATAAACTGCGAGACCTTTTAGCCGTCTCGACTTTACCTAAGCGATAACTTCTATTAACCCGCATTTCCTATCGTTGCACTCAAAGGTAGGAGTAGGTTTTGGCCATCAGAGCACCCAAAACGAGTTTGCGCGACGCAAACACGCCCGAAGTGCACTTCAGTTCGCGGCGCACGCTGGTGCAGCTTGCGTCTTTTGCCGACAAACTTTTCACCTGGATAGCACGCAGCGGCGGAATCATCACGCTTGCGATCATGATCGCCGTTGGTTTGTTCTTGGGTCTTCGGGCTCAGACTGCGTTTGGGTCGCAGGGCTGGAACTTCTTGACAGAAACCTCTTGGACTCCTGAGAACGGCAAGTTCGGAATCGCGGCGGTTCTTTTCGGCACCGTCACCATCGCTCTTATCGCTCTAACAGTATCGGTGCCTCTGGCCCTCGGAACATCGTTGCTGATCAGCGAGGTTTTGCCGGAGCGCATTCGTGGTTTTGCAATCTCGCTGGTCGACCTGATGGCCGCTGTTCCTTCGGTCATCTTTGGTCTTTGGGGCGTGTTCTTTTTGCAGGCCAACATCATTCCGATTTCGCTTTGGGTTTCGCAAACTTTCTCGTGGATTCCGTTCTTGGCGGTAACCGACAAGTCGGGCAACCCGCTAACCGACCCAAGCGCCTTCACGTCGTCGGCAGTCATTGCCGGTGTTGTGGTTGGGCTCATGGTTGTGCCAACTCAGACCTCGGTCATGCGCGAGGCCTTCTCGCAAACTCCGCTCGGCGAAAAAGAGGGTGCGCTCGCACTTGGCTCAACTCGTTGGGGAATGATTCGCGCCGTGGTTTTGCCATTCGGCCGCGGTGGAATCATCGGTGGAACAATGCTTGGCCTGGGTCGCGCGCTCGGCGAAACCATTGCCGTTTATATGATCATTTCGCCAATCTTCGAAATCAATCCACAGATTCTTAAGTCAGGCACCAACTCGGTTTCGGCTCTGATCGCTCTTCGCTATGGCGAGGCAAGCGATTCGGGTCTGTCGGCGCTTATGGCCGCCGGTCTGGTGTTGTTCTTGATCACACTGGTCATCAACTTCAGCGCCTCGAGCATTGTTGCTCGCTCACGCTCAGGAGCTGACAGCAACTAATGACCAAATCAACTCACCCGATTGTTGGCAAGACTTTTCTGCCAAACAACACCCATGCCCCGGCGGAATTCTCAACTCGACGCAAACTGCGAGGTCTGCGCCTTGACGATGTGTTCGACATCCTCGGCGCATTTGCTTCTTCGTGGTCGCTGACCTGGTTGCTATTTGGTTGGCTGACCGGCATGCAGTCTTCGGTTGCTTTCGTTGTGGTCAACTTCTTGTTGTTCTTGGTTGCTTATGGAGTCATCACTTCGCTCAAGAACCGTCGCGAAGAAATCAAAGACCGAATCATTTCGGTGTTGCTTGCCAGCGCGGGCACCATCCTGATTTCGGCGTTGCTCTTTGTTGTGATTTACACGCTTGGTCGCGGTCAACTTGCTCTTGGTCACCTGAACTTCTTTACACAGAGCATGGAGCAGGCTGGTCCACTTGACCCGTTGACCATGGGTGGAATCATTCACGCCGTTGTCGGAACCCTGATTCAGATCACCATCGCTCTTGCCATCACGATTCCGCTTGGCATCACTACGGCTGTGTTCTTGAACGAAATCGGTGGCAAGTTTGCCAAGTTTGTTCGAACCATCGCCGATGCAATGACTGCGCTGCCTTCGATCGTTGCGGGTTTGTTTGTGCTTTCGGCTTTCATTCGAACCGGCGTTGTGGCGCGTTCGGGCTTTGCTGCGTCTCTGGCCATAACAGTGATGATGCTGCCTATCGTTATTCGCGCCTCCGATGTCGTTTTGCGACTGGTCGCCAACAACCTTCGCGAGGCATCGCTTGCCCTTGGTGCAACCAAGTGGCGCACCGTTTGGCACATCGTGTTGCCGACCGCACGCTCGGGCTTGGTCACTGCGGTTATCTTGGGCACCGCCCGCGGAATCGGTGAGACGTCACCCGTTTTGCTCACCTCGGGTATTTCTGCCGTCATGAACTTCAACCC
>CAILJO010000118.1 GCA_903834635.1 uncultured Micrococcales bacterium
CAGATCTACTTCCAGATCATTCTGCGTCTCGTGTCGCCAATCTTGGCTGTGCAGGCTCTGTTGTCGTTCATCGGTATTTCGAGCGACTTCATCCTTGCATCGATTGTTATGAACAAGCCAGACCAGTTCACGCTGGCCGTGGGTCTTGGTCTGTTCATCGACCAGCCGTACTCGAAGAACTGGGCAATGTTCTGTGCCGGTGCGATTATCGCCGCTACTCCGGTTGTGACTTTGTTCCTAGTGCTTCAGCGCTACATCACCTCCGGTTTGACCGGTGGCGCTGTCAAGGGTTAGTCGATCTTGTCTAACCCGCTGGCACTGCCGCTAGCTCTTCAGCCTCACCACGACGGTTCGGCACTTTATGTGCCGAACCAGTCGCCGGTGTTGATGGAGAAAATCAAGGTTCGCATTCGTATTCACGATGCGATCGGCAAAGTCAAAGAGGTTCGCGTTCGCTTCAGCGAAAGCGGCGAGGCTTTTCCTGCTCCACCAGCCAAGGTAATCAAGCGCGAAGGCGGCTGGTCTTGGTTCGAAAGCACCATCGTGGTGCACAACCCAAAGATGAACTATCGGTTCATCATCGTTCTGGCTGATGGCAACACCCTTTGGTACAACACCCAGGGTTTGCACAAGCTGATTCCGGCCGACATTCAAGACTTTCGTCTAAACACTTTCTCGAGTGCACCAGCTTGGGGCAAGTCTTCGATCATGTATCAGATTTTTCCTGACCGTTTTGCTCGCTCGGCCGAAGCCGATAAGCACAAGACTCCAGACTGGGCCGTGGCTCAAAAATGGGGCGACCCCGTTTTGGTCGAGGGCCGCGACCGCTCTCAGCAGTTCTATGGCGGCGACCTCTGGGGTGTCATCGAGAAGCTAGATCACATCAAGAAGCTTGGCATCAACCTGGTTTATTTGACCCCGATGTTTCCTGGTCGTTCGAACCACCGCTATGACGCATCTTCGTTTCACGAGATCGACCCACTGCTAGGTGGCAACAAGGCTTTTGCTGCCTTGATCGAAGCCGCCCACAAGCGCGGCATGCGTGTGATTGGCGACCTGACCACCAACCACTCCGGCGATGGCCACGAGTGGTTCAAGGCCGCTTTCGGCCACCCAGAAGCGCCCGAGAGTGACTTCTATTACTTCAGCGACAAGAACCGAAAGTATGACTCTTGGTTCGGTGTGCCTAGCCTGCCAAAGTTCAACTGGAAGTCGAGTGAGCTGCGCAAGCGCTTTATCTCGGGCAAGACTTCGGTTGTTGCTAAATGGTTGAAGGCTCCCTATGGCATGGATGGCTGGCGCATCGACGTTGCCAACATGACTGGGCGCATTCGTGATGAAGACATGTACCTAGATGTCGCACAGACCGTTCGCAAGACGATGGTCGACATCAACCCGAACACCATCATGCTTGGCGAATACACCGGTGACGCCGCCTATGAAGTTCAGGGTGACGGCTGGCAGGGTGCCATGACTTACAGCAACTTCACCAAGCCGGTTTGGCGTTGGTTCTATAACGAGAAGACGCAAGCTGCTCGCGGCAAGAAGTATCCAAACTTCGAGTTGCCCGGTTTCACCATGTGGGACGGCAATCAGAAGGGCACTGGTCTTGACCTGGTCTCTTCTTATACGCAGTTCATCGCAGGGTTTCCTTGGCACGTTCGTCTTTGCAACATGAACCCGCTAGACACTCACGACATCCCTCGTTTCAAAACCTATGCAATCGACGGCGCTCAAAAGGTTGCTGCGGCCATGCAGTTCACTTTTCCTGGCATCCCAGTTGTTTGGGCCGGCGACGAGTTTGGTCTCGATGGTTTGAGTGGCGAGCACGCTCGCACGCCGTTGCCTTGGAACGGTGAGCTGCCTACCGACCCAACGCTCGTCGATGTCTATGCGCAACTTGCCACTGTGCGAAAAGAGAACTCGGCGCTGAACGATGGTTCGATGCGCTTTATCTATGCCTCGAAAGAGGCCGTGGTTTATGCGCGCGAGAACGCCAAGCAAACGATTGTCGTTGCGGTGACCCGTGGCGAAGACAAGAAAATTAAGCTTGCCAAAGATGCCGTTGTGGGCTTGAACAAGGCCACCAACATCTTTGGTGGCGGCAAGATCAAGTCTGACGATGGCAAGCTTCACCTTCCGGGCAAGCGCCTGTCGGTGAACATTTGGCGAGTTCAAAAGTAGTTTTTTCGTTTTGTGGCTACCGCCTCAAAGTGCTAATCTTTTCTGGTGCCTGCGCCAGTTAAGCGTTTTGGTCACGCCCCGATAGCTCAGTGGTAGAGCACTTCCATGGTAAGGAAGGGGTCGACAGTTCAATCCTGTCTCGGGGCTCCATGGCTGGGTAGCTCAGGTGGTTAGAGCACACGACTCATAATCGTGGGGTCGCGGGTTCGAGTCCCGCCCCAGCTACCAACGGTGATAAAGCGACCGACCTTCGGGTCGGGTTTTTGCTTTAAGTGGCAGCTGAGGCGCGACTTCTAGAAGCCCCCGGTGCCGTTCGGGGTGCCAAGGCCCGTCGGGGCATCCCAGCCGGTGTCTGCCGTGCAAAAGAATCTGCAGTTTCCGTTTGAGCCAGAGTCCACGTCGTGCAGCGAACCGGAGTGCGCCCACAGATACTCACCAGCGGTGCCCCTGCTCGACCCAGGTTTGCCAAAGTTGTGTTTGAGCGCGAACAGCCCAGCGATGATCGGGGCAGAGGCGCTGGTGCCCCCGAATACCGCCCACTGCCCGTCATAAAGAACGGCAACTCCGGTGGCTGGGTCTGCCACCGCCGACACATCGGCGTTGGCTTTGCCAGGGCAGTGGGTCATCGACGAGTCTTGCCAAGACGGTGCACGACCCATCGCGCAA
>CAILJO010000119.1 GCA_903834635.1 uncultured Micrococcales bacterium
AGGTCTATGCCGAACTCGACAGGCAACGCGAGGCATCGGGCCTAGATCCTCGCGATCTGGGTGTTGTTGAAACACCGGCAAGCTTGATTTCGGCCCTTGCCAACGGAAATGTTGTTGAGATCGCAAAACACATTCACAACGATCTCGAGCCTGCGGCTCTTGCACTCTTGCCAGAACTTGAACTCACAATCGCTGCCGCCGAAAGATACGGTGCCATCCGAGCGTTCGTTTCGGGGTCAGGGCCGACCGTCGCCGCACTGGTTGAAACCCACGATGACGCCCTCGCGCTTGAACTTGCTCTTCGCCACGCAAACTTTGATGCATTCGCCGTTTCAAGCACCTCTGAGGGCGCGCGACTTAAAGAATCGGGAATCTAGTTGGCTCACCTACTCGGAGTGGAGTCGCTTAGCCTTAGCTTTCCCACTAAGCAGGTTTTCGACAACCTGACCATTGGAATCGATGAGGGCGACCGCATCGGTGTTGTTGGTGCCAACGGTGACGGCAAATCTACGCTTCTCAAGTTGCTTGCCAAGCGATTGGATCCAGACGAGGGCCGAGTCACGCACCGTGGCGGTTTGCGCATAGGCCTGCTCGACCAGGCCGACCGAATTGACACCACCTTGACAGTGGGTCAAACGGTTGTTGGAGATCTGCCTGAGCACGAGTGGGCGAGCAACCCACGCATTCGCGACGTAATCGGTGGGCTGCTGAATGACCTCGATTGGCATGAAACCGTCGACTCGCTCAGTGGTGGGCAACGACGACGAGTTGCCCTCGCGGCACTCTTGATTCAAGACCTCGACGTAGTGATGCTCGATGAACCAACCAACCACCTTGACGTCGAAGGAGTTGCTTGGCTTGCTCGCCACCTGAATGAGCGTTGGTCGAAAAACGCCGGCGGATTAATCGTGGTGACACACGATAGATGGTTTCTCGATGCCGTTTGTAACTACACCTGGGAAGTCTATGGAGGTCGCATCGAGCCCTTCGAAGGAGGCTACGCGGCTTACATTTTGCAGCGCACCGAGCGAAACCGAAGCGCTGCCGCATCAGAGGCACGTCGGCAGAATCTGTTGCGCAAAGAACTGGCTTGGCTGCGCCGTGGCGCCCCAGCAAGAACCTCGAAACCAAAATTCCGCATCGATGCTGCCAGCGAACTGATCGCCGGCGAGCCAGAGCCACGTGACAGAGTTGCGCTCAGCAAACTGGCAACCGCTCGACTAGGCAAAGACGTTATCGATGTCGAAGACATGTCTTATTCGATCGACGGGCAAGAGATTCTTCACGATGTGACATGGCGTCTTGGCCCTGGAGACCGAGTTGGCCTGGTTGGCGTCAACGGGGCTGGCAAGACGACGCTTCTAAAACTCATGCAGGGCGCGCTGAACCCAACGGCTGGGCGGGTAAAACGCGGCAAGACAGTGAACATCGCAATTCTTAGCCAAGATGTTCGCGAACTTGACCAATTTCATGGTGAGCGCATCTACGAACTCATTGCTCGCGAAAAGATGACGTTTGCAGTCGACAAAAAAGAGGTGAGCGCGACTCAGCTGGTTGAGCAACTCGGTTTTTCGCAGGCTCAATTGCAAACCCCCATCGAAGATCTTTCGGGTGGGCAGCGAAGACGCCTTCAATTCTTGAGGCTGCTATTTGGTGAACCGAACGTGCTCATTCTCGACGAGCCAACCAATGACCTCGACACCGACATCCTCGCCGCGATGGAAGATCTGCTCGATGGCTGGCCGGGAACCCTGATTGTCGTGAGCCACGACCGCTATTTGCTCGAGAGAGTCACAGACGACCAATACGCCTTGCTTGGTGACGGAAAGCTGAGACACCTGAC
>CAILJO010000120.1 GCA_903834635.1 uncultured Micrococcales bacterium
GACCAAGCCGTAAGGCAGGGTGCTCCAAATCGAAACGGCTACTTCAGCGGCTGCAGAGGTCATGTTGCTCCTATTTTTCTTACTTCAAGAATAGCCTAGACGCGTGTCTGGCCTTCTCCTCGGACTAACCATTTCGTACTAGTGAGTTCTGCCAAGCCCATCGGGCCGCGGGCATGCAACTTCTGCGTCGAGATACCTACCTCGGCTCCGAAGCCAAACTCTCCTCCATCGGTAAATCGAGTTGCCGCATTGACCATAACGACCGCCGAGTCAACTTCTTGCAAGAATCGCTCCGCATTCGAAACATCTTCTGTGATGATCGATTCGGTGTGGTGCGTCGAGTATTTCGCAATGTGCTGCAAAGCCTCGTCGAGCCCCGAAACAACTTTTACCGCAAGATCGAGTGAATAGTACTCGGCCTTCCAATCCTCCTCGGTAGCAGCAACCGCTCCATCAAAAAGGCTTTGTGTGAAATCGTCACCATGGATTGTGACACCAGATTCAGAGAGCCGACCCAAAATCGAAGGAAGCAGCTTTGTTGCCGCGTTCTGGTGCACAAGAAGTGTTTCTAGCGCGTTGCAAACTGATGGTCGTTGCACTTTCGAATTGTGGACAATTTCAACTGCCCAGTCTTCGCGCGCCGATTCATCAACAAAGATGTGCACTACACCGTCGCCGGTTTCTAGAACTGGAACCTTTGATTCCTCGACCACAGCTTTGATGAGTCCAGCTGAACCTCGTGGAACAAGCACATCGATTAGTCCTCGAGCTTGCATCATTTCGACTGCCCCTTGGCGACCAAAGTCATCGACGGTTTGAATTGCGTCGCTTGGCAAGCCTGCGCTCGCTATTGCCTTTTGAAGAATAGAGACCAGCAATAGGTTGGTGTTTTCTGAAGCAGATCCACCCCGAAGCACCACGGCATTGCCTGACTTTAATGCCAGCGCAGCAATGTCAATGGTTACGTTTGGGCGTGCCTCATAAATTGCGCCAACAACACCAAATGGAACAGCGACTTGGTTTAACCTCAGACCGTTTGGCAAGGTCATACCCCGCTTTACATCGCCGATTGGGTCGGCCAGCGAAGCAACCTGGAGAACCGCCTCAGACAATGATTCGATTCGAGCTTTATCCAATCGAAGGCGGTCAATGAGACCAGCCGATAGACCTTCGGACGAGCCCTTTGCTAGGTCAAGCTCGTTGGCTTCAATAATTTCCTTTGAATGCGCGACCAAGTGATCAGCAATGGATCTAAGCGCTGCATTCTTTTGAAGCGTGTTCGCGCGTGCGATAGAGGCCGAAGCCTGTTTTGCTAGGCGAATCTTGTCGATTGCAGTCATGCAGTAAGCCTACTTTGAGCTCTCAAATAGAGTTCCAACATTTTCGCCTTGCAGGGCAAGAGCCACGTTATCGGTGCTAGTCAAAAGGACCGGAATGTTGGCCGAGTTAGCTAGCTTCGCTGCAGAAACTTTAGTAACAGCCCCACCAGTTCCAACTCCAGATGATGTGCCACCTATTTCTATCGTTGAAAGATCGTCTTCGAAAGAAACGTTCTCAATTTTGGTTGCACCTGGTTGCGTTGGCGGCAGCGTATAGAGTGCATCAATATCACTGAGCAGAACCAGAGCCTCTGCATCAACAAGAATCGCGACCAAGGCAGCTAGTCGGTCATTGTCTCCGAACCTAATTTCTGCGGTGGCTACTGTGTCGTTTTCGTTGACGATTGGAAGAACTCGAAGTTCGAGCAGTCGATTCATGGCTCGTTTGGCGTTGGAGCGCGTTTCATCGGCCTCTAGGTCACCCGATGTCAGCAGGACCTGGCCAGCGATGATGCCGAATTTCTCTAACTGATCTTGGTAGCGAGATATCAGCCTCGATTGCCCAACGGCCGCCAGCGCCTGCGAAGTTGGAAGGTCATCTGGTCGGTTTTCTAAGTCAAAGAGAGGCAACCCGGTTGCAATGGCTCCAGAAGAAACCAAGATGACCTCTCGGCCTGCATCGTGGTTTTTCGCCAGTGCCGCTACTAAATCATCGATCTTTGAGGCGTTTTCACCACTTATCGAAGATGATCCAACCTTAACGACCACGCGTCGCGCTTTGGCGAAAATTTCTCTCGAGACGGACATCTACTCATCTCCGTCGAGTTCGTCGCTCGCGGTCCAGATGCCGGCTTCTCCTTCACGTCGAAGCTCTTCACGAGCGGCTGCCTTGGCATCCATGCGCGCCTTGTATTCTTCACGTCGTTGCCCAGTAGTGCGGCGTTCGTTCATGTCGAAGCGCGCATCTGTACCTCGTGGGCCAGCGATAAGTTCGGCCGCGCTGGTGATTGTAGGCTCCCAGTCGAAGACAACTCCGGCACCGGCTCCGATAACTACAGTCGAGCCCGCGACCGCGCCCTTCTTGAAAAGTTCATCTTCGATGCCAAGTTTCGCAAGTCGATCGGCTAGATAGCCAACTGCCTCTTCGTTTCCGAACTGAGTTTGAGCAACCCATCGCTCTGGCTTCGAACCCAGGATTCGGAAGACTTCATCGTCACCATGCATCTCTTTAAAGATTTCGAACTTACCTTCATCACGCTTTTGCTGCATGAGGGTAATGCGAGGCTTGGCTGGCTCTGCAGCCTTCTCTTCGCGAGCCTGACGAACAATCTCGGCCAGGGCGAAGTTAAGTTCCCGCAATCCGGTGTGGGCGGCTGCCGAGATTTCGAACACTCGGTATCCTCGAGCCTCAAGATCGGCGCGAACGAAGTCGGCCAATTCCTTAGCGTCAGGTACATCTATTTTGTTTAGAGCGATTAATTGAGGGCGATCCAGTAGCGGAATCTGACCTTCTGGAACCTCATAAGCAGCGAGCTCCACCCGAAGCTTGTCCAGGTCACTGATCGGGTCGCGATGTGGTTCGAGCGTCGCGCAGTCGATGACGTGAAGCAAGGCAGCACAGCGTTCGACGTGACGCAAGAATTCAAGCCCAAGGCCTTTGCCCTGCGAGGCACCTTCGATTAGACCAGGTACATCGGCGATTGTGTATCGCATGTCGCCTGCTTGTACGACTCCAAGGTTTGGGTGGAGTGTCGTGAAAGGATAGTCAGCGATTTTTGGTCGGGCAGCCGACATTGCAGCAACAAGGCTTGATTTGCCGGCGCTTGGATAGCCAACCAAAGCGATGTCAGCGACGGTCTTGAGTTCAAGAACAATGTCGCCACGCCAACCAGGTACACCTAGAAGTGCGAAGCCTGGAGCCTTTCGCTTAGTTGATGCTAGGGCAGCGTTACCGAGCCCACCGACACCGCCTTCAGCGATAACAAGTTCCATTCCAGCCTCATCGAGGTCGGCAATTAAGGCACCCTTAGCCGACTTAACCACCGTTCCAACTGGAACCGGAAGTGTGAGGCTCTCTCCGTGATGACCATTTCGGTAATCACCAGCCCCATCGCCACCATCGCCACCGTTACGGTGCGGTTGAAAGTGGTAGTCCAGAAGAGTGGTTACTGAAGGGTCGGCTATCAGGCTGATTGAACCGCCTTTGCCGCCGTCTGCACCATCTGGCCCGCCGAGGGGCTTGAATTTTTCGCGGTGAACAGAGACACAGCCGTCGCCACCGTCACCAGCGCGTACGTGAAGAACTACGCGGTCAACAAATGTAACCATGAGTGTCTCCTTATTGGTCTCTAAACAACGAAAGGCGAGCCCTAGGCTCGCCTCCCGTTAGAAGTTTTCTGCTTAGGCAGCTGCCACGATGTTAACAACGCGACGGCCACCCTTGGTTCCGAATTCAACGGTTCCGGCGGCTAGTGCGAACAGTGTGTCGTCTTTGCCACGGCCTACGTTAGCGCCGGGGTGAAAGTGAGTTCCGCGCTGACGAACGATGATTTCGCCTGAGTTGACTACCTGACCTGCATAGCGCTTGACACCGAGACGCTGTGCGTTCGAGTCGCGGCCGTTGCGGGTGGAGCTAACACCTTTTTTGGATGCCATTTTGGTTCAGTCCTTTACTTGATCTCGGTGACCTGAACGCGGGTCAACTCTTGACGGTGACCCTGACGCTTCTTGTAACCGGTCTTGTTCTTGTACTTCTGGATAACGATCTTTGGTCCGCGAAGGTCGCCAAGGACCTCAGCAGTGACCTGAACCTTTGCGAGCACCTTGGCATCGGTGGTGACCTTGTCACCGTCAACCAGCAGCAATGCCGGAAGCTGAATCTTGCCGTTGGCGTCGCCCTTAACACGGTCAAGCGTAACGATGGTGCCTACTGACACCTTCTCTTGACGGCCGCCTGCGCGGACTACTGCGTAAACCACAGATCTACCCTTTGTTCTGAAGACTTTGAGTTTGTTTGCTCGAGCCGAACAACGGCGAGCAACAAGGGTTAAGTCTAACCCTAGAAACCGCCGTGGTCAAACCTTTAGCCTTGGTTTTCTTGACTTTCTGATGACGGAATAACCTCTGCGGTCACTCTTCGTGACTTTCGGCGACTCTGTCCTGGTGCGGTTGGTTCTGGAAGTGCCCCTAAAACAGCGTCCAAAAGTTCGGTCGGTGCCGAACTTTCAGAAACATTTTCGGTGTTTGGTTTTGGCAGCTGAATCAGCGACTCTTCGCCAGCAGCCTCATGCGCGGCAACTGTAGAAGCTGCGATTTTGGCAACCACGCTGTTGATCTCAACAGCACGTTCAGGTGTTACGACCTTGGCAACTTCTTGCTTCTGACCCTTGTTGCGCTTTGAGTTGTTGTTGCCGCCATTGTTGTTGTTGTTTTTCTCAGACTTCGGACGGTCATTCTGACCAAACGAATCGTTCGAAGACTTGCTGCGCATGTGCGGTTCGTGGTGCACAACGATACCGCGGCCAGCACAGGCCTCGCAGGCCTCGCTGAAGGTCTCGAGCAAGCCGAGTCCTAGCTTCTTGCGAGTCATCTGAACTAGACCAAGCGAGGTAACCTCTGCTACTTGGTGCTTGGTTCGATCACGGCTTAGGCATTCCATGAGACGTCGAAGCACGAGGTCGCGGTTTGACTCAAGAACCATGTCGATAAAGTCAACGACGATGATTCCACCGATGTCGCGAAGTCGAAGCTGACGAACGATTTCTTCGGCTGCCTCAAGGTTGTTCTTGGTAACCGTCTCTTCAAGGTTTCCACCTGAGCCGACAAACTTGCCGGTGTTCACGTCTACCACGGTCATAGCTTCGGTGCGGTCGATGACCAGCGAACCACCTGAAGGCAGATAGACCTTGCGATCGAGAGCCTTGGTGATTTGCTCGCCAATACGGTATTCGTCGAAGACATCTTTGTTGCCTTCATATTTCTCAACACGCTCGAGCAGGTCGGGTGCTACTGCCGCCAGATAACCGTTGATGGTCTCTAGTGCGTCATCGCCCGAAATGATCAGCTTTTGGAAGTCTTCGTTGAAAACATCACGGATGATCTTGATCAGAAGGTCTGGTTCGCTGTGCAAAAGCAGCGGGGCCTGAGACTTCTTGACCTTCTTTTGAATGTCTTCCCATTGCTTCTGCAGGCGCTCGACATCGAGAGTCAACTGCTCTTCGGTTGCCCCTTCGGCAGCGGTGCGAACGATCACGCCAGCGTCCTCGGGTAGAACTTCCTTGAGAATCTTCTTGAGGCGGGCACGCTCGCTGTCGGGGAGCTTGCGAGAAATTCCGTTCATCGAACCGTTTGGCACGTAAACGAGGTAGCGGCCAGGCAGTGATACCTGAGAGGTCAAACGAGCTCCCTTTTGACCTACTGGGTCTTTGGTGACCTGAACCAAGACCGTGTCGCCCGATTTCAGAGCGAGCTCGATGCGCTTTGGCTGGTTGCCGGTTTCGGCGAGCTCCCAGTCAACTTCACCCGAGTACAGCACGGCGTTGCGACCTCGACCAATGTCGACGAATGCTGCTTCCATGCTTGGCAGCACATTCTGAATCTTGCCCAAATAGACGTTGCCAATCAAAGATGCTTCGCTCGACTTGGCGACGTAGTGCTCAACCAAAATCTTGTCTTCAAGCACACCGATTTGAATCTTGCCGTCTTTGGAGCGCACAACCATCGAGCGATCAACTGCCTCGCGGCGCGCTAGGAACTCGCTCTCGGTGATAACCGAACGACGACGGCCTGCATCGCGACCATCGCGTCGTCGCTGTTTCTTCGCTTCGAGACGAGTGGAACCCTTTACGCGGGTTGGCTCGTTGCTCGGGGCCTTTGGCTCACGAGGAGTGCGAACTTTGACAACGGTGTTGGGTGGAAGATCTGAAACTTCGGCCGACTCACCAGCGCGACGACGGCTGCGACGACGCAGGTGGCTCTCGGAGTCTTGTGCGGCATTGTCAACAATCTTGCCGCGCTTTGGGTCAACAACTGGAGTTGGCAGATCTGGAGCCTGGAACAGCAAAGAAGTTGCAGAGAACGCCACAGGAGCAGCTGCAACTGGCTCATCGACTTTAGTTTTGGCAGGGCGGCGCGCGGCTGGCTTCTTTGCTTCGACGATAGCCTCGGCAGCAGGCTCGATCTTTTTGGCAGCCGGCTTGCGAGAAGAAGGTTTCTTGGCTTCTGGCTGGGGCTCTGATGAAGGTTCGGCAACCTTGCGAGAACGGGTCTTTTTGATTTCAGGTTCGGTTAGTGACGAATCTTCTGTTTTCTTATTCACCATTTCTGGTGCACTCCAAGCTGCCCCCGACTGTGCCACACATCACTGCCGTCGGGCCTAAATCTCAATGTCACTCGTCTGCCGAGCAACGAAAACTTTGTTCGAGCCATCTCTCTTTCGAATTTCGCTGCCCGATTGGGTCTTGCGCGTCAACTTCGCAGATGCTCGATAAATCTTTAGCCGTTTCACGTGTGGTGTGAACAACTGGTTCAAGTATGGCACTTCAAGAGCCAAAAGTCACTCACCGACAAGGCATACTTGTTTTGTGAGCACCGAAATTGAAACCATCGAGTCACCATCAAAACGTTATGCCGCAACCCTCATTTGGACCGGCATCCTTGGCTGGATCGCCGCCTTCTCTCTGACCGTTGAACGAATCCACCTGGCCGAGTTTCCGAATCAGGCACTCTCATGCGACATGAGCCCATTCATCTCTTGCGGATCTGTCATGAAAACGGCGCAATCGCATCTATTCGGTTTTCCTAACCCAATAATCGGGCTCGCCGCCTTCTTTGCGCCAATACTTGTGGGTTTCGCAATTTTGGCAGGGGCTAGATTTGCACCCTGGTTCTGGCGTTGCTTCGTCGTTGCCATCAGCATGGGCTTCATCTTTGTGCTGTGGCTTTTCGCACAAAGCGTGTTCGTGATCCACGTTTTGTGCCCTTATTGCATGGTGGCCTGGACAGCGATGATTCCGCTGTTCTGGAGAGTCTTTTTGCACGCGGCAGCCGAAGGCATTATCGACGTTCCAATAAAGACTGTCGGTTTCTTCGTTCGCTGGGCAGACTCAGCTTGGGTCTTCACGCTAATCACCGAACTGGTTGCGGTGATGACCATTGTGATTGCGTTCTGGTCTCAGTGGGGAACGCTTTTTCACTAAAGCTAAGGTCGGTTTAGAACCAGAGCTTCAATTCGCGCTCAGCCGACTCTGGTGAGTCTGAACCGTGAACCAAATTCTGTTGAACCTTTAGACCCCAGTCACGACCTAGGTCACCACGAATGGTGCCTGGCGCTGCAACGGTTGGGTCGGTAGCACCGGCAAGTGACCGAAAGCCTTCGATAACGCGGTGTCCTTCCAGACGGATAGCTACAACGTCACCCGACATCATAAATTCCACAAGTGGAGCATAAAAGGGCTTACCTTCGTGCTCGGCATAGTGTTCGGCCAAAAGTGAGGCACTCGGAGTCAGTTTTTTGAGATCGCTAACCACATAGCCTTTGGCCTCGCAACGACCAATAATTTCACCGATCAGGTTGCGTCGAACGCCATCTGGCTTGATTAGTACCAAAGTCTGCTGAATATCGGTCATTGTGTTCACTTCTCCTGTGGTGCTTCGTTTTCTATGCGAAAAACTTCGCCTGTTCCATTCTGCCCGTTGTCAACGCTGTTGTTGCGCTCCCAAGCAATTCTCGCGGCATCGATGGTTGCGCCGGCAATCATTGCCCATATCCACATGCTCAAAGCGATTATGGCCAAGAAGATGTAGAAAACGCCAACGCCATTGACAGTCGCCGTCCAGATTGAAATTCCTAGCAAAACGAACTGCAAAACCCACCCAACAATGAATCCACCTGGGCGACCTAGAACGGCTGGCAACAGAATTGCCACGAACGAAAGAGACAGGCCCACACCCCAAACGGTTGCAGCATCACCAAATTTCAAACCAAAGGCCACCAATGTGCCGAAGAAAATCAAGAACGACTCAAAGGCCAGAAACATTGAGCCTAGGGTGCGCTTAGTGGATCGCTTTTTCATGATTCCTCTTTCTGAATGAGAGCCAGAACGTCGCCAACCAAAGAAATCGAGCCGGTGACTACGATGGCGCCATCTTCTTGGCGAAGTCCTTCTGCAATTTCGAGAGCCGACTTGGCATCAGGTGCAATGGTGACATTTGATTTTCCAAAGATGCCTTCGGCGGTTTTGGCGAGCTCTGCGGGGTCAATGGCTCGTGGCGATGAAGAGCGCGTGATCACAACCTTGTCGAAAGATTCGTCAAGTTTGCTCAAGACTCCGTGAGAGTCTTTTTCTGCCAGAACGGCAACTACGGCTACAGCCTTGGGAGCACCGAAGTATTCAACCAGCGCTTGCGCCAACGACTCGGCGCCGTCAGGGTTATGCGCGGCATCCAAGATTGTCAAAGGGTTTCGGTTGACAACTTGTAGACGACCCGGAGAAGACGCATCGGCGATTGCTACGCGAACAACATCGTCCATCAACTTTCGCTCACCACCGCCAAGAAATGCTTCTACCGCAGCGATTGCAACTGCCGCGTTTTCTGCTTGGTACTGACCGTGCAAAGGCAAGAACAAGTCGAGGTACTCCCCCGCCAAACCGCGAACGCTTAGGCCCTGACCGCCAGATTGAGGGTCAACATCGAGGACAGCAAAGTCAACACCCGCAACCTTGATGTCGTCGGCCAAGGAGGCCGCCTTTGCCTTTAGCACCTCAAGCGCCTCGGCTGGTTGCTCGCTAGAAACTACGATGGCTCCGGCCTTGATGATGCCAGACTTGGTCTTGGCAATTTCTTCGATGTTTGAGCCAAGACGATCGGAATGGTCGATGCCAATTTTGGTGAATACGGCAACATCACCGTCGGCCACGTTAGTTGAGTCCCATTCGCCACCCATGCCAACTTCGAGCACTAAGACATCAACAGGGGCATCTGCGAAAACGGCAAAACCTAAAACCGCCAGTGCCTCGAAAAACGTTAGCCGCGATTCGCCGGCTTCGATTAGTTCACTATCAACGATTTCGAGAATAGGGGCGATGTCATTCCAGACCTCGTAAAGAACTTCATCGCTAACCGGCTCACCATCGATACACATGCGTTCGGTGAAGTGAACCAAGTGCGGTGACGTGAACCTTCCTGTGCGCAAACCGTGTTCGCGCAGAATGCGCTCTATGAAACGAGTCGTTGAAGTCTTGCCGTTCGTTCCGGTCACATGGATCACGCGGCAGGCCCGCTGGGGGTCGCCCAGTAGCTCGACCGCTCTTCGAGTCGGCTCGAGCCTCGGACGAATCTTGTTTTCGGGAATTCGAGTCAGCAGGGCATCTTCGACTTCTTTGGCCTTTTCGGCCCAGAATGCTTCGGTGCTCAAAGCTTGACTACCGCCACAGCAACTTGCTGGTTGTCACCGACAGTCGAAGGAGTGTCAAGCGAATCGGTCTCGATGAGCTTGATTTCGAGTGCGAGTGTTTCGCTGCAAACGAGAGCCTGATGAGCGCGGATTGCTTCGATCACAACCTCGTCACCGCTAACCGTCAGAGAGATTCGATCGCTAACGTCGAACCCAGCATCTTTTCGTGCCTGCTGAATCAACCGAACGGTGTCGCGGGCAACGCCCTCGGCTGCTAGCTCTTCGGTGACCTTTCCATCCAAGATGACGAAACCGCCGCCACCCAAAATGCCGATCAGGTCTGTCGGAGCATCGTCGACACCGCCCGCGAGGTCGGCAACCAAGTCAAGGTCGTATTCGCCTTCTTCGAGTTCAACGCCTCCAGCGGTGACCTTGCCGTCGACTTGAGACCAGTCGCCGGCCTTGGCTGCCTGAATGACCGACTGAACGTTCTTGCCGAGCCTAGGACCGGCGGCGCGCGCGTTAACCGAAAGTCGTTTGATAACACCGAACTCGCTGGCACTGTCTAGCGATAGTTCGACGAGTTCCACAGACTTCAGATTTAGCTCGTCGGCGATGATTTCGGCGAAAGGCTTTAGGTCGGCCGAGTGTGCCGTGACCACGGTTAGCTTGTTCAACGGCAGGCGAACGCGCAAGAACGATGCCTTGCGAAGACTTAGTGCGACCGACGAAACCTCGCGAACCTGGTCCATGGCTGTTACGAGTGTTTCGGCCTTTGGCAGCAGGCTGGCATCTGGCCAGTTCTGAAGGTGAACCGATCGCCCGCCGGTGAGACCTCGCCAGACCTCTTCGGCAACCATTGGCAAAAGTGGTGCAGCAACTCGGCACACGATCTCGAGAACCGTATAGAGGGTGTCGAACCCCTCCGGTGAACCCTCCCAGAAGCGGTCACGCGAGCGACGAACGTACCAGTTGGTCAGCACGTCGGCAAAGTCGCGCAGGCGCGCGGCAGCCGAATATGAGTCGTAGTGATTCATGTCGTTCTCAACGGCCTCGACCAAGTCTCGCGTTTTGGCGAGCAGATACCGGTCGAGAACATCGTGACTGTCATAAGAAATCTTGGCTTCATAGCCTGCGGCGTTGGCATAAAGCGAGAAGAAGTAATAGGTGTTCCAGAGTGGCAGCAAGAATTGGCGAACACCTTCGCGAATGCCCTGCTCGGTAACGATCAGGTTTCCACCGCGAAGGATGGGGCTAGAGAGCAAGAACCAGCGCATTGCGTCGGCACCATCACGGTCAAAAACCTCATTAACATCTGGATAGTTGCGAAGCGACTTGGACATCTTCTGCCCGTCATTGCCAAGGATGATGCCGTGCGAGATGGCCGACTTGAACGCAGGTCGGTCGAAAAGAGCCGTCGAAAGCACGTGAAGGGTATAGAACCATCCACGGGTCTGGCCAACGTATTCAACGATGTAGTCACCTGGATTGTGGGTGTCAAACCATTCGCGGTTCTCAAACGGGTAGTGCACCTGGGCGAACGGCATAGAGCCCGACTCAAACCAGCAGTCCAAAACTTCTGGTACACGACGCATGGTCGACTTTCCAGTCGGGTCGTCTGGGTTTGGGCGGGTCAGGTTGTCGATGGTTGGTCGATGAAAGTCATCGATTCGAACGCCAAAGTCGGCCTCGAGCTCATCAAGCGATCCATAAACGTCTAGGCGCGGATAGGCAGGGTCGTCAGACTTCCAGACCGGAATCGGTGCTCCCCAGAAACGGTTCCGGCTGATTGCCCAGTCGCGCACGTTTTCGAGCCACTTGCCGAACGAACCTTCTTTGGTGTGTTCCGGTGTCCAGTCGATCTGCTGATTGAGTTCGAGCATGCGATCGCGCAGGGCAGTGGTCTGAACGAACCAAGACGAAACGGCCTTATAGATCAGCGGGTTCTTGCATCGGTAGCAGTGAGGGTATGGGTGGTCATACGATGCCTGCTTAAAGAGGCGACCACTGGCCTTGAGCGCGGCGATGATGTTCTTGTTGGCATCAAAGACGTGCTGTCCTTCGAACTCGCTGACGATGCTGTTGAACTCGGCACGTTCGTTGACCGAAATATAAACGGGGATGCCTGCGGCCTCACAGACGCGTTGGTCGTCTTCACCATAAGCAGGAGCCTGGTGAACAATGCCAGTACCGTCGTCGGCACCAACGTAGTCATCGACCAATACCTGCCAGGCGTTGGCCACATCAAATTTTTCGGTGTCGGTGTAGAAGTTGAAAATCGGCTCGTACTTCAACCCTTTGAGTTCCGAACCCTTGACCGTGCGAGTGATTGCCGCGGCGGCATCTTCGCTAGTTTCAAAACCGAGTTCCTTGGCATGAAGGCCGACCAGAGACTTGGCCAAGAGGTAGCCGTTAACGATTGCGTATTCGATTTCAGGTCCGACTGCCAAAGCGAAGTTAGTTGGCAAGGTCCAAGGAGTGGTCGTCCAGGCCAATAGCTTGACGCCGTCAAAGCCCTGACCTTCGAGCACTGGAAAAGTTACGGTGACGGTTTGGTCTTGACGGTTCTTATAGACCTCGTCATCCATCCGGAGTTCGTGGTTAGAAAGCGGAGTTTCGCATCTCCAGCAATAAGCCAAAACTTTGAAGCCTTCGTAGATCAGCCCCTTGTTGTGCAGTTGCTTGAAAGCCCAGAGGACGCTTTCGGTATAGGTTGCGTCAAGAGTCTTGTAGTCATTATCAAAATCAACCCAGCGAGCCTGGCGAGTCACATATGTTCGCCACTCTTCGGTGTATTTGAGCACTGAGGTCTTGCAGGTGGCATTGAACTTGTCGATGCCGTACTTTTCGATTTCAAGGCGACCAGAAATTCCTAGCTGACGCTCAGCCTCAACCTCGGCAGGCAATCCGTGGGTGTCCCAGCCGAATCGACGGTCTACGCGGTAGCCCTGCATGGTCTTGAATCGCGGAACCATGTCTTTTGCATAACCGGTCAGCAGGTGCCCGTAGTGAGGCAAACCGTTTGCAAACGGCGGGCCGTCGTAGAAGACGAACTCTTCGGCATCGGCGCGCTGATTCAACGACTCCTGAAAGGTTTCATCCTTAGCCCAATAGCCCAAAATCTGTTGCTCGACCGCCGGAAAACTCGGGCTAGGGTTTACTCCCTCGCTCGCAGGCGTTGAACCATTGGTGATTTTCGGATACATGTGGACTTTCGTGCGTCGTGCGTTCTTTACAGAGTCAATGTTAACCTTATACAAACCCCTATTTTGGAGACTTCAAGCGTGACCAGTGCCCACAACAGCCTGCCCTTTCTTGCATCAGCGACCCCACCAGAGAAAGTTGGCGTCGAAGGTCTAGAAGAAAAATGGTCAATCGCGTGGGAGAAGTCGGGCGTGTATCGCTTTAACCGCGCTGCAAACCGCGAACAAATTTTCTCGATCGACACCCCTCCCCCGACAGTTTCGGGTTCGCTTCACGTGGGCCACGTGTTCTCTTATACCCACACCGACGTGGTTGCTAGATTCAAGCGCATGAACGGCTTTGAGGTTTACTACCCAATGGGCTGGGACGACAACGGGTTGCCAACCGAACGCCGTGTTCAAAACTACTTTGGTGTTCGCTGCGACCCGACTCTGCCTTATGACCCACACTTCAAACCTCCGTTCGAGGGCGGCGACAACAAGTCATCAAAAGCGGCTGACCAGATTGCAATTTCGCGACGCAACTTCATTGAACTCTGCGAGAAGTTGACACAAGAGGACGAGAAGCAGTTCGAGGCGCTTTGGCGCAGGCTCGGGCTTTCGGTTGACTGGGACCAGACCTATCAGACCATTTCGCCTGACGCCGTTGCGGTGTCTCAGAAGGCGTTCTTGCAAAACCTTGCTCGCGGCGAGGCCTATCAATCGATGGCTCCAACACTTTGGGATGTGACATTTAGAACCGCAGTCGCTCAGGCGGAACTTGAAGACCGTGAACAGCCAGGCGCATATCACCGCATCGGTTTTGATGGTCCAGAGGGCAAAGTTTTCATTGAGACCACGCGCCCAGAACTTCTAGCTGCATGTGTGGCTCTCGTGGCTCACCCAGATGACGCTCGCTACCAGCCATTATTTGGCAAAACCGTAAAGACACCGCTTTTCGAGGTCGAAGTTCCGGTGGTTGCTCACCGTCTTGCTCAGATCGACAAAGGCTCTGGCATCGCGATGATTTGTACTTTCGGTGACGTAACCGATGTCATTTGGTGGCGCGAACTCGACCTTCCGAACCGAGCCATCATCGGGTTCGATGGTCGCGTTCAAGACGAGGCCCCCGAAGGAATCACGTCGCAACTCGGGCTAGCCACTTTTGCCGAAATCGCCGGCAAAACCGTTTTCTCGGCGAAGCAACGTCTGGTCGAATTGCTTCAAGAATCTGGCGACATGATCGGCGACGCAAAGCCGATCACTCACCCGGTTAAATTCTTCGAAAAGGGCGACAAGCCACTTGAGATTGTTTCGACTCGCCAGTGGTACATTCGCAACGGCGGTCGAGATGCCAACATTCGCGAAGAGCTAATCGCTCTCGGAAAGAAGCTCAAGTTTCACCCAGATTTCATGCGCGTTCGTTACGAAAACTGGGTCAACGGACTAACTGGCGACTGGTTGATTTCGCGTCAAAGATTCTTTGGAGTTCCGATTCCGGTTTGGTACCAGCTGGATTCAAATGGCGAACCTCAGTTTGAAACACCCCTTGTTCCTGCCATCGAGAACCTTCCAGTTGACCCATCATCTGAGGTGCCATCAGGTTTCACCGAAGATCAGCGCGGAGTGCCGGGCGGTTTCATCGGCGAGGTCGACATCATGGACACTTGGGCTACCTCATCGCTTACCCCTCAGTTGGCCGGCGGTTGGATTTCAGACCCAGAGAAGTACGCCAAGGTATTTCCATTTGACCTTCGCCCTCAAGGGCAAGACATCATTCGCACCTGGCTTTTCTCTACCTTGCTGCGCTCCTACCAAGAGAGCGGCGAGTTGCCTTGGTCAAACGCGGCAATTTCTGGCTGGATTCTGGACCCAGACCGCAAGAAAATGTCCAAGTCAAAGGGCAATGTAGTCGTTCCGGCTGAGCCGATCGATAACCACGGCGCCGATGGCGTGCGCTACTGGGCCGCTGCTGCTCGCCTGGGAACAGACGCAGCATTCGATGAAGGCCAAATGAAAGTCGGGCGCCGCCTCGCGGTGAAGATTTTGAACGCCGCAAAGTTCGCTTTGTCGTTCGATGTTCCAAACGGATACACAGAGGTTACAGAGCCAATCGACCAATCGTTGATGCTTTCGCTTGCCAATGTGGTTCGCGATGCAACCGCCGCGTTCGAATCCTACGACCACACCAAGGCATTAGAAGTGGCAGAGCAGTTCTTCTGGAACTTCACTGACAACTACCTTGAGCTCGTCAAAGACCGCGCCTACGGCCAAGCTGGGTTCACCGAAGACGAGCAAGCATCCGCTGCTATCGCGCTTCGCAAGGCCCTGCACGTGATGTTGCGGCTTTTCGCACCTTTCCTGCCTTACGCAACCGACGAAGTCTGGTCTTGGTGGCAGGGAGAATCAGGTTCGATTCACAGGGCTGCCTGGCCTGTAGTAAATGAATTGGGCGACGGACTCGACGAGTCGAATGCAGAACTGCTTTCACTAGCCACTGTTGCGTTGTTCCGCGTTCGCAAAGCCAAATCGGACGCAAAAGTCTCGATGAAGGCAAAGGTTGATTCGGCACGTCTTGTCGCGCCTAGTGAACAACTAGCCAAACTCAGACTTTTTGCAGATGACCTTCGCGCAGTTGGTCGAATCTCGCACATCGAGTTTGTCGAAGGCTCCGAGCTAGACCTGACCGACATCAATCTGGCAGAAATCGAAGACGACTAGGTTGTAGCAACGCTTTGATGCGTTTAGGCTACAAACCATGACTTTCAACGAAGAGAACCCTTTCGCTCACCGTTCGACTCTAGAGTTCGAACTTCCTCCATTCGAGCGCATTCGTGATGAACACTATCTTCCGGCGTTTTACGCTGGTTGCGCCGCGCACCTTGGTGAAATCGACACAATCGTCAAAGAGAACGATGTGACTTTTGAAAACACGATCGTTGCAATGGAACGCGCCGGCCAGTTGCTGACTCGGGTTCTCATTGTTTTCTACAACAAATCTTCGAGCGACACGAGCCCAGCGCTAGACAAAATCGAAGAAGAGATTGCTCCAAAACTTTCATCTCACATGGACTCGATTCGCTTGAACCCGGCTCTCTTCCAACGCATCAAGACACTGCACGAACGCAAGGAATCACTGAACCTAGATGCCGAGTCGGCATGGTTGCTAGAGCGTTATCACATGGACTTTATTCACGCCGGTGCTCACCTAAGCGATGCTGACCGTGAAACACTGATGGGCTACAACGAGCGCCTATCGGTTCTAGAAACGCAGTACGGCCAGAAAGTTCTAGCCGACGCCAATGACCTTGCCGTTGTAGTTGACTCAGTTGAAGAGCTCGACGGACTCTCGGAGACTCAAATTGCAACTGCGGCTGCCGCAGCCAAAGCCCGCGGCCTTGAAGGCAAATGGGTCATTCCGATGGTCAACTTCACTGGGCACCCGCTGCTGTCAGCCCTCACCAACAGAGGCCTGCGCGAGCGCATCATGGTCAACAGTCTCATCAAGGCGTCGCGGGGCAACGAAAACGATGTTCAAGACATCATCAAGGAGTTCGTACACCTTAGAGCGAAGCGTGCTGAGCTGTTCGGATTCAAAACTCACGCCGAATACGTCACAAGTGACCAGACAGCCGGAACTCCAGCTCACGTTCACACCATGTTGCGACGCATTGCCCCGGCAGCAGTTCGAAATGCCCGCGCAGAGGCCAAAGACATTCAATCTGCTATCGATGCCGAAAACGGCGGATTCGAAATAAAGTCTTGGGACTGGGATTTCTACACCGAGCGTGTGCGAATCGAAAAGTACAACGTCGACACCACGAAGTTCAAGCCGTATTTTGAGCTAGAGCGCGTGCTTCAGGACGGCGTATTCTTTGCAGCGACCAAATTGTTCGGCATCACGTTTAAAGAACGCAACGACCTAGTCGCCTATCACCCAGATGCTCGAGTATTCGAGGTTCACAACGAAGACGGCTCCGCACTAGCGCTGTTTGTCTTTGACGCCTACGCCCGCGAATCAAAGCGCGGTGGCGCTTGGATGAACAACCTGGTCGATCAGTCTCACCTCTTGGGTCAGAAGCCGATTATCGTGAACAACCTAAATGTTCCTAAGCCACCAGCGGGTGAACCAACTCTCCTAACCTTCGATGAGACAAACACCTTGTTCCATGAATTTGGCCATGCATTGCACGGAATGTTGTCTAACGTGAACTACCCGCGCTTTTCAGGCACCTCAACACCTCGTGACTTCGTCGAGTTCCCTTCGCAGGTGAACGAAATGTGGATGCTCTGGCCTGAAGTCGTTGAAAACTATGCCAAGCACTACATCACTGGCGAGGCACTTCCTCAGGAGTGGATTGACAATCTGAACGCTACGGAAACTTTCAATCAGGGTCATGCCACTACGTCGTATCTTGAGGCAGCGATTCTTGACTTGGCCTGGCACGAGCTTGACTCAGAGGCCCAAGTCGGCGACGTTCAGGAGTTCGAAGCTAAGGCAATCGCAGACTATGGTTTGGATTTTGCTCCAGTTCCAACCCGTTACCGTTCCACGTACTTTACGCACATCTTTGCAGGCGGCTACGCCTCGGGTTACTACGGATATATCTGGTCAGAAGTTCTAGATGCCGAAACAGTCGAGTGGTTCAAGAACAATGGCGGACTGACCCGAAAGAATGGCGATCACTTCAGAAACACTTTGCTTTCGCGTGGTGGATCCCAAGATGCATTGCAACTCTTCCGCGATTTCCGTGGACAAGACGCATCTATTGAGCCATTGCTAAAGCGTCGTGGTTTGAACTAAAGAAACTCCAGCTGGCGGGTCTAACCTTCGGGTTAGGCCCGTTTGCTTTTGAGTCCTAGAGTTAGCGCTTGCCATACGATAACGCCAACGAGTAGAGCCCAAAAACCTGGTCCTACGCCGAACATGGCCAAGCCTGAAGCACCAACCAAGAAGGTTATGATTGCCGGCATTCTCAGTTCGACGACCTCGACGGCAGCCGAAATCGAGTTGATCATGGTTCCGAAAAGAGCTATGCCGGCAGCGGCAAGAATCAAGTCATGCGGCACCGACAGAACAATGCTCACGAGCGGTCCGACAACAAAAGCAAGGGCTATGTAAATAACTCCGCCAAAAGTAGATGCCAACCAGCGACGCTGAGGATCTTTGTGGGCGTGCTCATTTGCATTTAGAGCAGCCGTGATAGCAGCCAGATTGAGAGCGAAGGTTCCGAAAAAGGATCCTGCGACTGTCGCAAGTCCAGTCCATAACAAGACCGGTCTGAATGGCACTTGATAATCAAAGGTCTTCATAATCGCAATTCCTGGAATGTTTTGACTGGCCATTGTGACCAGATACAGCGGAATAGCAATGCCCGCGACGGCGGCGATGCTGAAGCTTGGCGTCACGATTGACAAATCCGGCAGCCACGACCCAGTTGGAGACTTGACGCCCAACTGAATGGCGATCAAAACAAACGTCAAGGTTACGGCGACTGGTGCGGCCCACACGGTGGCAAATCTGTAAAGCAAAAGCCAGATCACGAGCACTGGCAGCATGATGCCTGCATAGTCATGGATTGAGACAAACGGTGCCGTGCAAAATGGAAAGATTACGCCCGCGAGCATCGCAGAGGCGATTGGTTTTGGAATGGATGAAACCAACCTGCCGAGGGCTGGCCAAAGGCCAGTGATGGTCAGAAGCAAACCTGTGACTAGGAACGCCCCAACAGCATTCTCAAAGCCAAGCCCCAGTGTTCCCGAAGCCACCAGCAGCGCGGCCCCAGGCGTGCTCCAAACGATTGAAATCGGCTGTTTGTAGCGCCAAGACAGGATGATAGATAGAGCACCATACAAAAACAACATGACACTGACAGCTGTTGCAATTTGAGACGGCGATGCTCCCAGTGCGGTTAGTGCAGAGAGCACGACTCCCATCGAAGCTGCGGTGCCGGTTATTGAAGCGACCGAGCCTGCAAGAATCGGGGCGCGAAGGTCGCTTGCCATGTGGTTAGGCCGACTTCTCGCGCACCGTGTTGAATGGAATTACGTCGGCTGATTCACTCTTGTTTACAACGGCTTTAGTGATTCGAACCGTTCCGGTTACAGCACTTCCTGGAATCTCGAACATGATTGGCCCAAGAATCTCTTCCATAATGGCCCTAAGTCCACGTGCACCCGTGTTGCGCTCAATCGCTTGGTCGGCGATGGCTTCCAAAGCATCGCGGTCGAAGGCCAACTCAAAACCGTCCAGTTCAAACATGCGCTGGTATTGCTTTACCAATGCGTTTTTAGGCTCGGTCAAGATCGACATCAAGGATGGGCGGTCAAGAGGAGTGACTGTGGCAATGACCGGCAACCGCCCAATGAACTCTGGAATCAATCCAAACTTGCGAAGATCTTCGGGCTGAACTTCACTAAAGATTTCGTCTGAGACATCTTTGCTGGCGATCGGAGACCCGAAACCAATGCCCTTCTTGCCGGCACGCGCCGAGATTATTTCTTCAAGGCCGGCAAAGGCTCCAGCCACGATGAATAAGACATCTTTGGTGTCGATTTGAATGAACTCTTGTTGAGGGTGCTTGCGCCCTCCCTGAGGTGGCACCGAAGCCACCGTTCCTTCAAGAATCTTCAACAAAGCCTGCTGAACTCCTTCGCCCGAAACGTCTCGAGTGATTGATGGGTTCTCGGCCTTGCGTGAAATCTTGTCGATCTCGTCGATGTAGATGATTCCAGTTTCGGCTCGCTTGACATCTCCATCAGCCGCCTGAAGAAGCTTTAGAAGAATGTTTTCAACGTCTTCACCCACGTAACCGGCCTCGGTCAAAGCAGTTGCGTCGGCTACCGCGAAAGGAACGTTCAGACGTTTTGCCAGTGTTTGAGCCAAATAAGTCTTGCCACAGCCGGTCGGACCAATCATGAGAATGTTTGACTTGGCAATTTCAATTTGGTCGTGCTCTTTGCCAGCTGCCGTAAGGGTGCCTCGTGAACGAAGTCGCTTGTAGTGGTTGTAGACGGCAACAGAGAGGGCCTTCTTGGCCTGATCTTGCCCAATCACGTATTCCTCTAGAAATGCATAGATTTCTTTAGGCTTAGGAAGCTCAAGATCTTCGAGACCCTTTGCGGTTCCTTGCCCGAGTTCTTCTTCGATGATCTCGTTGCAAAGCTCGATGCACTCGTCACAGATGTAAACACCCGGACCGGCGATTAGTTTGCGAACCTGCTTTTGACTCTTTCCGCAGAAAGAGCATTTCAGCATTTCGCCTGACTCACTGAGCTTGCTCATAGATAAACCCTATATCTCTGCAACGACAAAGCGGGTGAGCAACGCCCACCCGCTTTGTTCGTGAAAACCCACTAAACGTTCTTGCGAGTAGTCAAAACCTGGTCAATCAGTCCGTATTCAAGTGCCTCAGGTGCAGTGAGAATCTTGTCGCGGTCGATGTCTTTCTTGACCTCGGCAGGAGTGCGCTTCGAGTGCTTCGAGATTGTGTCTTCGAGCCACTCGCGAAGGCGCATGATCTCGCGGGCTTGAATCTCGATGTCAGATGCTTGACCACGACCAGATTCGCCGGCCATTGGCTGGTGAATCAAAACACGTGCGTTCGGAAGAGCCAAGCGCTTGCCCGGGGCGCCAGCAGCAAGAAGAACTGCAGCCGCTGAGGCGGCTTGACCCAGGCAAACGGTCTGAATCTGCGGTCGAATGTACTGCATGGTGTCATA
>CAILJO010000121.1 GCA_903834635.1 uncultured Micrococcales bacterium
CACTGACGCAGCTACTAGTTGCTAGATTGTTGCAAGTCAGGAAATCGCGGTAGTAACGCATCGAGGATAGCGTCGGCAATGACAGTTTTGTTGCCTGATACCTTCTGAGTTTCCAGGCCTCGTCCAACGATCAAAACAGAGTTCTGATCTGAGCCAAAGACCTTGCCACCAGATACGTCATTTGCTACGACAAGATCGCAGTGCTTGCGGGTGAGTTTCTCCCGTGCCGAACGTTCGAGCTCTTCGCTATCACTAATGGTTTCTGCTGCAAAGCCTACAAAGAGTGTTCTTGGCGACGCCGATGTGGCCTTTAGCGCGGCGTTGGCTAGTAGGTCGTCATTTCGAATCAACCGCAGTTCGAGGCCGTTCTCCCCTTCGTGCTTCTTAATCTTGCGATCGCTTGGTTCGGAGACTCTGAAATCACTTACCGCGGCTGCCATGATGAGTGCATCAGCATGCTGCAAAGCTTCGTCCATCGCCGAAGCCATTTCTGCGGCAGTCGATACGTGAATTGCTTGCCCGACATTGGCATCCGCTAAATTTGCGGCAATCAAAGTCACTCGCGCGCCTCGTCTTTGGGCAGCTTTGGCTATGGCTAGCCCTTGTTTTCCCGATGATGCGTTGCCAATGAAACGGACCGGGTCGATGGGCTCACGAGTCCCTCCAGCAGTAACAATAATGTGCTTTCCGACGAGATCTAGCGCGAGAAGCTTGAGAGCTGCCTCGGCGATGATTTCAGGTTCGGGTAGCCTTCCTTTGCCTGTGTCGCTGCCGGTCAGCCTGCCAACGCCAGGTTCGAGCAGCGCGTAACCATCGGCGATCAGGGTTGCTACGTTGCGCCGGGTAGCTGGGTTGTTCCACATTTCGGTGTGCATCGCAGGGGCTATTAGAACCGGCGCTTGAGTTGCGAGAATTACGTTTGAAAGAAGATCGTCAGCAAGGCCAGCGGCTGTTCTAGCCAAGAATGACGCGGTGGCCGGGGCTACTATGACTAGATCGGCAGTTTGGCCAAGTTCGACATGCTTCACATCGGCGACATCGGTGTAAAGGTCGGGGTCTACCGTGTTGTGACTGATTGCCTCTAAAGTGGCAGCACCTACAAACCGTAAAGCGTTCTGGGTAGGAATCACCTTGACATCGTGTCCAGCTTCGGTGAGCAATCGCACCAAAGAGACGGTCTTATAAGCGGCAACTCCGCCAGTGATACCAACAACGATGCGCACGGCGCCGCTAAATGCTATTCAGCGCTGGTGCGGCTGAGCTTGTTCTGCTCAATTTCGCGCATGGCGATGGTTAGCGCCTTTTCGTCAACTGTTGAATCGACAAGCGGGCCAACGTAGTTGAATAGGCTGCCGTCTTGGAGGGCAGAGTAATAGTCATTGATCTGACGAGCTCTCTTTGATGCGAACATTACCAGCTCGTATTTGCTGTCTACTTTTGATAGCAGAGTGTCGATTGCTGGCGATACGATGCCTTCAAGCTTTTCGGACATGATGATCCTTACGTCGGAGTTTTGGGTTTGTAGAGTTCTAACAAAAGAACTAAGCCTGCATCAAGTCTAAGACCTCGTCGGCGCATTTCGCCACGTCTTCGTTAATAACAATCTCGTCGAACTCGGATTGAGCCATCAACTCGATCCTTGCAGTTTCTAGTCGTCGTTTCTGTTCTTCGGTTGACTCGGTGGCTCTTGAAGCAAGTCTTCTCTCGAGCTCTTGCCATGATGGCGGTGCGATGAAAACCAGTAAAGCGTCTGGCATGGACTTTTTAACCTGCCTGGCACCTTGAATATCAATCTCAAGAACGACTTGGAACCCTTTATTCAGCGCTTCCTGCACCGGCTTTCTAGGTGTCCCATACTTGTTGACGCCGTGTACTACGGCGTATTCGAGCATTTCGCCGTTCTCAATCATTTGATCGAATTCTTCGTGGCTTAGGAAGAAATAATCGACTCCGTCTTGTTCTCCAGGGCGTGGCACTCTTGTTGTTGCAGAGACTGACAGGCGCACGGTCCTGTTCTTTTCAAGAATTTGTCGAACTACCGTGCCTTTGCCAACAGCCGTTGGACCAGCAATTACAGTCAATCGATTACTCATGATTACTTAAACCTAGCGGTCTAGACCAGATCGCAGTTCGTCATTAGCTCGATCAATTGCCGAGGCCAAGGCGCTGGAGCCGGCCTGGAGGACTGATCTAGAAACGGATGCAATGGTTTGAGCAGCAGCAGAGCCGAAGAGCACTCCGGCGTCTCTAAGATCGACACCCTGGGCTCCAAAACCAGGGGCAAGAATCGGTGTCTTAACGCCACTTTGGTCCAGGTCTAACCCGAATCTTTTGAAATTAAGGGTTGCGCCGATTACAGCCCCAATTGGTCCAAATTTATCACCGGGACCAGCTGTGACTTGATTTGCCATATGGATTTGATTCCAAATTTGAGCGCTGATGGTTTCACCATCAGACTTCGACAACTGCACAGTCGCTCCCTCTGGGTTTGAGGTTGCAACCAGTGCAATCACTCCCCTGCCTCGCTCTAGATAGGGCTGGAGGTGCTCGACCGTCGCTCCTAAGCCCAGATACGGTGACACTGTTAATGAGTCAGCATAGAAGCTTGAGCCGCGACCAAGCCATGCGTCTAGATAGGCGACCATGGTCGTGCCTATGTCTCCGCGTTTGGCATCGGCGATGACCAGAAGGTTCGCCTCGGCTGCTCTGTGTGTGATCTTTTCAAGAACTGCGAAGCCCTTTGAACCGTGGCGCTCGAAAAAACTCACCTGAGGCTTAATAATTCCGACACGTCCAGCGCAAGCGTCGACAACCGTGTTTGCGAAATAATCGAGTGCTTGGGCATCATCATCTAGTCCCCACAAATCGAGCAAGGCCGCATGAGGGTCTATACCAACGCAAAGCTGTCCAAAGGCGTCGAAGGCATCTGAGAGTTTAGTCCCGAAGGATTTAGGCAATAGCAGCGGCCCTCTCTCTTGCATGGTCTTGCAGGGACTTGACCTTGAATGGCCCTGCAATGACTGATTCGAATGATCCGATCGCAGCGCTGAGTTGGGCAATGGTCGTGAAGATAGCTTTATCGGCGGCAGTGGTGGCAGCACGAATTTCGTAGCCGTCTTTTCGGGCAGCTAGGCCCGACCCAGAGGGTGTGTTGACAACCACGTCGACCTTGCCCGCCGAGATTAGATCAACAATGCTCGGTCCGTTGCTAGAGCTGTCGTCGCTGTGCTTGCGAACAACCGTGGTTTCGATGCCATGTCGTCCGAGTATCTCTGCTGTTCCGCTAGTCGCCAAAATCTTGTAGCCAAGCTGGTGCAGGCGGCGAACCGGCAAGATTACCTGTGGCTTGTCACGGTCTGCAACAGAGATGAAGATCGAACCAGAGGTAGGAAGTGCTGAACCGGCAGCGGCCTGACTCTTGGCGAATGCGGTTGGAAAGTCGACGTCAATTCCCATGACTTCACCGGTCGAACGCATTTCAGGCCCAAGAAGAGAGTCAACAAAACGGCCATCCTTGGTTGCAAAACGTTTGAAAGGTAGAACGGCTTCTTTCACTGAGATTGCTTGACCGGCTGGGATGTGAGTGCCGTCCTTAGAGGGAAGGTGACCCTGCGCAATCAAGTCGTCGATTGAACGACCAACCATAACGAGAGACGCAGCCTTCGCAAGTGTGATGCCTAGGGCTTTAGATACGAATGGTACGGTTCTCGATGCACGTGGGTTAGCCTCGAGTACATACAAAACGTCGTGTGCGAGAGCGAACTGAACGTTGATGAGCCCGCGAACTCCTATACCGGCTGCGATCTTTTCTGTTGCGGCGCGCACGCGGTCAATTTGACCTGCCGACATCGTCACTGGTGGCAAAGTACATGATGAGTCGCCAGAGTGAATTCCAGCTTCCTCAATGTGTTCCATGACACCTCCGACATACAGTCGATTGCCGTCATAGAGTGCGTCGATGTCGATTTCGATTGCGTCATCAAGGAACCGGTCTACAAGTAGTGGGAAACCAGGGCCAACTATTGCCTGATCAGCAATGCGGTCGAAGTAGTCAGCGAGTGACGCCTTGTCGTAAACGATTTCCATGCCTCGACCGCCAAGCACGAACGAAGGGCGCACTAGCACTGGGTACCCGATACGATCGGCGACCTCAAGTGCCCCGTTCAAATCAAGCGCGATGCCGTTAGCAGGCGACATAAGCTGGGCATCATCGAGAATCTTGCTGAACAATCCGCGTTCTTCGGCCAAGTCAATGGCGTCTGGGGTTGTTCCTAAGATTGGCACGCCCGCCTCTTGAAGCCCTTTTGCGAGCCCTAGAGCAGTTTGTCCGCCAAGTTGGACGACCACACCAACAAGTTCGCCTGATTTGCTCTCTGCGTGAATAACTTCGAGAACATCCTCTAGTGTCAGTGGCTCAAAGTAGAGCCTGTCGCTGGTGTCATAATCGGTTGAAACCGTCTCTGGGTTGCAGTTGATCATAATCGTTTCGTAGCCCGCATCTGAGAGCGCGAACGATGCATGCACGCAAGAGTAGTCAAACTCAACACCTTGGCCAATACGGTTTGGACCACTTCAAGAATCACGATTTTCTTGCGGTTCGATGGACTGACTTCGGACTCTTGTTCATACGTGCTGTAGTAATAGGGCGTTTCCGCAGGGAACTCGCCGGCACATGTGTCAACGGTCTTGTAAACAGGTCGAAGGTTTGCAGCGTATCGAACGTCGCGCACTTGCTTCTCTGTCATGCCGCGCAGCGCAGCGATTTGGGCGTCGCTAAATCCGTGCTCTTTGGCCTCTTGGAGTACATCAACGGTCAACTTTGTTGCCGCCCGGATGCCTTCGGCGACCTCGTTTATCAATATGATCTGGTCAATAAACCAAGGGTCAATCTTGGTGGCTTCGAATGCTTCCTCGATGCTTGCACCCGCACGCAAGGCCTGCTGAAGAGTCACAATCCGACCGTCGGTTGGTACCTTGCTGATTTCGAGCAGTTCATTCTTGTCTAGCTTTAGTTCATCCCAGTGGAACGATGAACCACGGCGCTCGAGGCTTCGAAGGGCTTTTTGCAGAGCCTGTGAATAGTTGCGCCCAATGGCCATTGCCTCACCGACGGACTTCATGGTTGTTGTTAAGGTCGCATCAGCAGCTGGGAACTTCTCGAAAGCAAAACGCGGAACCTTCACAACGATGTAGTCGAGCGTTGGTTCGAACGATGCAGGTGTCACCTTGGTGATGTCGTTAGGAATCTCATCCAGTGTGTAGCCAATAGCGAGTTTGGCGGCGATCTTTGCGATAGGAAATCCAGTCGCCTTTGAGGCAAGTGCGGACGAACGACTGACGCGCGGGTTCATCTCAATCACGATGACTCGACCGTTGCTTGGATCGACAGCGAACTGAATGTTACAACCGCCGGTGTCGACACCAACGTCGCGAATAATTTGAATTCCGATGTCGCGAAGGTTCTGGTATTCCCGGTCTGTAAGGGTAAGTGCAGGAGCAACGGTGATCGAGTCTCCAGTGTGCACACCCACAGGGTCTACGTTTTCAATCGAGCACACGACGACGCAGTTGTCTTTGGTGTCGCGCATAAGCTCGAGTTCGTATTCCTTCCAGCCAAGGATGCTCTCCTCTAGCAGGACTTCGCTGGTTGGGCTTGCCTGCAGACCGGCACCTGCAATACGACGGAGGTCATCCTCGTTGTATGCGAAACCAGAACCAAGACCACCCATGGTGAATGATGGGCGAACAACCACTGGATAGCCCAACTGTCCAGCGCCGGCAAGAACTTCGTCCATTGTGTGTGCAATGTATGACCGTGCGACATCGGCGCCTGCATCAAGAACAAGTTGCTTGAAGATCTGGCGATCCTCACCCTTCTTGATGGCGTCAACCTTTGCGCCGATAAGTTCGACGTTGTACTTGTCGAGAATGCCAAGTTCGTGAAGCGACATGGCTGCGTTCAATGCCGTCTGCCCACCCAAGGTCGGCAAGATAGCGTCTGGCTTCTCTTTGATGATGATTGCCTCAATCACCTCAGGTGTGATCGGTTCGATGTAGGTCGCATCTGCAAAATCGGGATCGGTCATGATGGTGGCCGGGTTTGAATTCACAAGAATCACACGGATGCCCTCGGCGCGCAGTACGCGGCAGGCTTGCGTGCCCGAATAGTCAAACTCGCAAGCCTGTCCGATAACGATCGGACCAGAACCGATGACTAGAACAGACTTTATGTCAGTGCGTTTTGGCATTAGTTGATTCCTCGGTTGCTCTTTATAACCGATACCAGTCGGTCGAATAGGTAGTTTGAGTCGTGTGGGCCTGCTGCCGCTTCTGGGTGGTACTGAACTGAGAACGCAGGAATGTCGAGGCACTGAAGCCCTTCGACTACGTCATCATTGAGCGAAACGTGGCTGACCAGCACCCTGCCGAATCCTGCTGGGGAATCCACTTCGGGTCCGCCATCAACCTTCACCGCAAAACCGTGGTTGTGTGCCGTCACTTCAACTTTGCCAGTGGTGCGATCCAACACCGGGTGATTGATGCCTCGGTGACCGAAGGCTAGCTTGTAGGTCTCGAAACCGAGTGCTCGCCCTAGTAGCTGATTGCCAAAGCAAATACCGAAGAACGGCGTACCTGATTTAAGAATCTTTTGAAGCGCCTCAACTTGACCTGAAGCAGTCGAAGGGTCACCTGGCCCGTTGCTGTAAAAGACCGCGTCTGGAGATTTTGAGAGCAAGTCTTCAGCGCTTGCGGTTGCCGGATACATAGTTACGTCGAGACCACGGTGGGTCATGTTTTCAATCGTCGACGTCTTGCAGCCAAGATCTAGGATTGCAACGCTACCGATGCGCTCCCCCGTCGCTGGATATTCGACAACAGTGGCGGTGGAAACCGTGTTACTGAGGTTTCGGCCAGCCATTTGATCTGTCGACGAGACGACCTTTACGAGTTCTTCGACTGAACGCTCGGCTTCTATGCCACTGAAGATGCCTGCACGCATTACACCAACAGATCGCAAGTGACGTGTCAAGGCTCGAGTGTCGATGTTGCTGATCCCGACAACATCGTATTTGGTCAGTTCGTTCCCTAATGTGTCTTCAGCTCTAAAATTCGAAACCACGCGACTGACATCACGAACGACATAACCGTCCACCCATATCTTGCTGGATTCCTCATCGCGACTATTCACACCCGTATTTCCGATGTGAGGTGCCGTTTGAACCACAATTTGCCCGGCGTATGAAGGGTCAGTGAGAGTCTCTTGATAACCGGTCATACCTGTGGCGAAAACTATTTCACCTGTTGTAGATCCAGTTTTGCCAAAGGACTTACCTTTGAAAACTGTGCCGTCTTCGAGAACAAGAACTGCTGAGGTCATTTTCCTACTTCGCTAACTTTGAGTTCTTCACCGTGAATTCACCACGGAAAACAGTGTGGATAACGGCACCAGGAAGTGTCATGCCGCCGAAAGGTTGGTTGCTGCTCTTGCTGGCCCCGCCACCTTGAATAAGACGCTTGGCTTTTGGATCTATAACGGCAATGTTGGCTCGATTTCCGGCAACCAGTTCGAGCCCTTGGCCAGCGATACCAGAAATTCTTGCAGGGGTTTGTGACATTACTTCGGCGAAGCGAGCCCAAGTGCTCAGTCCAGAATCAATAAGCACGTCCTGCGCGATTGATGCGGCAGTTTCTAAACCGAGCATTCCAAACGCAGCCGCTGCCCATTCGCAATCCTTGGCTTCGGCTGGATGCGGAGCATGGTCAGTTGCGATGATGTCGATGGTGCCGTCGATGAGTGCTGCTCGTAGAGCTTGGATATCCTTGCTTGTGCGAAGTGGAGGGTTGACTTTATAGATCGGGTCATAGCCTCGGGCAAGCTCATCTGTGAGTAGAAGGTGGTGGGGTGTAACTTCGGCAGTAACCGAAATGCCGCGGGCCTTTGCCCAACGAACAATCTCTACTGAGCCAGCCGTGGAAAGGTGGCAAATGTGAATGCGACTTCCTGTGGCCTCGGCGAGCAAAACATCTCTCGCGATAATGGATTCTTCGGCCACCGCTGGCCACCCAGCAAGCCCCAACTCCGTTGCTACTGGACCCTCGTTCATTTGAGCGTTTTCTGTTAGGCGAGGCTCTTGGGCATGCTGCGCGATGACTCCCCCGAAGGACTTTACATATGCCAAGGCCCTGCGCATTAGCAATGGGTCAGAAACACACTTGCCATCATCGCTGAAAACCTTTACTTGGGCTTTAGAACCTGCCATGGCACCCAATTCGGCCAACTGCTTGCCTTCTAGCCCAACCGTCACCGCACCGATTGGCTGAACCTGAACGTAGCCAGCCTCATCACCAAGTGTTTTTACCTGTTCGACAACTCCTGCGGTGTCTTGAACCGGATGAGTGTTCGCCATAGCGTGCACAGCGGTGTATCCACCAAGCGCGGCGGCCCGCGAGCCGGTCAAGATTGTTTCAGATTGTTCGAAGCCAGGTTCGCGCAGATGGGTGTGTAGGTCTACAAAACCGGGCAGACCAACCAGACCTGAACAATCGAACTCTTCACCAGCTACATCAGACCCGATCGATTGGATTCTGCCGTCGCTGACCACGATGTTTGCAACGGAACCGTCGGCGAGCGTAAGCCCCTTGAGCGTGAATCTAGTCATTAATGCTTCCCCCTGCCAGGAGTTTGTAGAGAACCGCCATACGCATATTCACTCCGTTTGCAACTTGCCTCAGTACAAGTGAATTCTTAGAGTCCGAAGCCTTCGCGTCGATTTCGAGACCTCTGTTCATGGGCCCTGGGTGCAGAATAAGGGCGTCAGATTTGAGTCTCGAAAGACGATCTCCGTTGAGACCCCAGATGCGTGCATACTCTCGCTCACTGGGGAAAAAGGATGCCGTCATTCGCTCAAGTTGAACTCTGAGCATCATTACAGCGTCCAAGTCAAAATCTTCTATTGCGTCGTCGAGAGAGTATGAAAAACCATCAGCCTGGGCTGTAAGGGCTCCCGGAAGCAATGTTGCTGGACCTACTAGGTAGACCTTGGCTCCGAGCGTCTTGAGCAGAGTTAGGTTTGATCGCGCGACCCTCGAATGGGCAATGTCTCCAACAATCGCAACCTTTAGACCCTCGAGTGACTGGCCTGCAGGCGATGCGTGAATAGCTTCACGCAGTGAATATGCATCGAGAAGAGCTTGACTTGGGTGCTCATGAGTTCCATCGCCAGCATTCACAACGCTTGCCGAAATCCAACCCCTATTTGCCAGTGCGTGTGCGGCGCCTGAAGCGTGATGGCGAACAACCACAGCGTCCGCGCCCATTGCCTCGAGAGTCTGAGCGGTGTCTTTGAGGCTCTCACCTTTGCTAACACTGGATCCCTTTGCTGAGAAATTGATCACATCTGCAGAAAGCCGCTTGGCAGCAACCTCAAACGAAATCCTGGTGCGCGTCGAATCTTCGAAGAAAAGATTTACAACTGTCTTCCCGCGGAGGGTTGGCAGTTTCTTAATCTCTCGCTCATTCACCCCAGACATTTCGCTGGCGATGTCAAGTAGCTCGATTGCTGAATGCCTGTCCAGATCGGCGGCGCTAAGTAGATGCTTCATCCTTCAATCACCACTTCGTTGTCTGCGTCAGACTCTGTCAGATGAACGCGAATTCGTTCGTCTCTAGAAGTAGGAAGGTTTTTGCCTACGAAGTCTGCACGAATAGGTAATTCCCGGTGCCCGCGGTCGATAAGAACAGCGAGCCTGACGGCCTTTGGGCGTCCAAAGTCATTTATGGCATCGAGCGCTGCACGGATAGTGCGTCCGCTGAAAAGAACGTCATCAACTAGAACCACAATCTTGCCGTCGAGAGAGCCGCCCGGAATGTGTGTGTGCCCAACAGATCTAGTTGGCTGTTGATTCAAATCGTCTCGGTACATAGTGATGTCTAGTTGCCCCAGGCATTGCTCGATGTCGACCGTTTCATTCTTCGAAATGACTTCGAAGATTCGGTTAGCAAGGATTACGCCTCGAGTGGGTATGCCAAGAAGAACAAGATTGGATGTACCGTGATTGGATTCGAGAATTTCATGGGCAATGCGAGTAACCGCGCGATCTATGTCGCTTGTGCCGAGTACGGTGCGTGAGACCACGCGCCACCTCCTTCTTCGCCTCACAGGACGACCTTTAAAGGATGTTTCGTCTAAATAATAACAGTTGCTGGGTTGAAAACCCTAAAGCGCAGTCTTTGTGCTTGCGATTTTGTTCAGAAGTCCGTTGATGAAGGCAGGAGAATCGTCAGTTGAGTACTCTTTTGCCAGCTCAACGGCCTCGTTTACGGCGACACTGTCAGGAACATCGTCGTTGTAAACAATTTCCCAAGTGGCAACGCGCATAATCGCACGGTCCAGTGTCGGCATGCGATCAATGGTCCAACCCTGGCTGTAAGCCTCGAGGTAGGCATCGATTTCATCTTTGTGACTCACGATGCCGTCGACTATCTGTTTGGCGTAGGCGAAGATGACGTCTTGGTTCTGGCGTTCTGCATTCTGCTCGAGTGTGTCTTCTAACAGTTCTACCGGAGATTTGCCTCGGATGTCCGCCGCGAAAACAGCGTCAACGGCCCGCTTGCGAGATTTAGTGCGCGAGCTCAACTTAGTCGTTCACGCGGCCGAGGTAGTCACCGGTGCGGGTGTCAATCTTGACCTTTGTGCCGTTTTCTAGGAAAAGCGGCACCTGAATCTGGAGTCCGGTCTCGACCGTTGCTGGCTTGGTGCCACCCGAAGATCGGTCGCCTTGGAGACCTGGCTCGGTGTAGGTGACCTCAAGAACCACAGATGCCGGAAGCTCTACATAGATAGGGTTGCCCTCGTGCATTGCAACAACTGCATCCTGGTTCTCAAGCATGTAGTTCACGGCGTCGCCAACGGTCTCAGCAGATAGTGTCACCTGGTCGTAGTTGTCCTTGTCCATAAAGACAAAGCCTTCGCCATCGTTGTACAAGTAGGTCATGTCTCGCTTGTCAACATTTGCGGTCTCTACTTTGACGCCCGCGTTGAATGTGCGATCGACAACCTTGCCGCTCAGGATGTTCTTCAGTTTGCTGCGGACAAATGCAGCACCCTTGCCTGGTTTGACGTGCTGAAACTCAATTACGGTCCAAAGTTGACCATCGATGTTGAGCACTAGACCGTTTTTTAGGTCGTTTGAAGTAGCCATGATGCTGCCTTACCTGTTTCTGAAAAAGTTCTGACCTAGACGGCCAACCTCAACGAGTTTAGCCTAAACGCCGAATAAAACGCTTAGGAGAGCGACTTGAGCGCAAGCAAGTAAGACCCAACCCCAAATCCGGCAATCACGCCGCTGGCAACAGCGCTTATGACACTTTTGTGCCTAAATTCTTCACGAGCGTGGGGGTTCGAGATGTGTACCTCGATCAATTTGAGCCCAGCTTTGGTGACCAAGGCTGCTGCATCGCGCAGAGCGTAGGAGTAGTGAGTAAATGCAGCAGGATTTAGGACCACATTCGAGTTTGAGTCAACAGCCTCGTGCAACCATCCGATTAGCTCGCTTTCGCTATCGGTTTGGCGAACCTGCGCCTCTATACCCTGTGTGGCGGCCTGCACCGACACAGCGGCAACCAAACCCTCGTAGTCGAGAGTTCCATAGATTTCCGGCTCCCGAGAGCCTAGTCTTCCAAGGTTCGGGCCGTTAAGAACGAGAACTTTTGCCATGTCTCTAGGCTAGTCGACTATCTCTTGGAAGGCAGCGAATAACATCTCGCTAGTCGGAGCCGTCATGATTGTTGGCTTTCCAATGTCATCCAACACCACGAATCTGAGGTTTCCTCCTCGAGATTTTTTATCACGCTGCATTGAGGCTAACAATTGGTCCCATTTGTCGGCTCGGTAAGTTATTGGCAGACCCAAACTGCCTAGCACTGAACGATGACGGGCTACAACGGATTCGCTAAGGCGTCCGTTTAGTCGTGCTAATTCGGCGACAAAGACCATACCCACAGAGATGGCTGCGCCATGGCGCCAAGTGAAACGCTCTGCCAGCTCAATCGCATGGCCAAGTGTGTGACCGTAGTTGAGGATCTCTCGAAGCCCCGCTTCTTTGAAGTCACTCGATACAACTCTCGCCTTGATTTCTATGCATCTTGAAATGATCTCGAAAAAAACGTCGGAGTCGACATCAGTTGCTGTCGCAGGATCATGTTCGATTAGGTCCAGGATTCGAGGTTCGCTGATAAATCCATACTTGACGACCTCTCCGAAACCAGCAAGCAACTCGTTGCGTGGAAGGGTTTTGAGGGTATCTAGGTCACAGAAAACAGCTTGCGGTGCATAGAAAGAACCGACAAGGTTTTTACCCTCAGTGGTATTTATGCCAGTCTTGCCACCTATTGAAGCGTCCACCATTCCAAGCAGGGTTGTCGGCACATGAATGACGGGCACACCGCGCAACCATGTCGCCGCAACAAACCCAGCTAGGTCGGTTGCCGCTCCACCACCGAACCCGATAACAGTATCCGTTCTAGTGAAATCAGACTGACCTAAGAGTTGCCAGCACCACGAGGCTACTTCGATTCGCTTGGAGTCCTCACCGTCTGGCACACCAGCAAGGATTGCCTCAAACCCTGCCGAGACGAGAGCTTCACGAAGCACCTCGGCCGAGGCTGTTAAGGCGATTTGGTGAACTATTAGAACCTTGGTTGATTTGGTCGAAACTTCTTTGACAACGCTGTCTAGCAGGGAGCGACCAACGACAATCTTGTAAGGATCAACACCGCCGACCTCAATTTGTTGTTCAGACAAACTTCTCAAGCTCCTTGGTTATGTGGTCAATGGTCTTGGCAAGCGTGGAGTTTGAAGTGTCTACCGTGATGTCGGCAACCTGTTCATATAGAGGGCGTCTAGTTTCGTAGATTGCACGCCAATCACTGAGGCCCGACTTTAAAAGAGGTCGATTGCCATTGGCTATGCGGCCGGCAATGTGCCTTCCATCGGTGCTTAGATAGACCACTATTGCTACCGCAAGCGCTTCGCGGGTTCGTTGACTTAGGACTGCACCGCCACCGGTTGCGACGACACTTGGGCCAACCAGGCTGCGAAGGACTGCGTCCTCTTCAATTTCACGAAAGATGGACTCACCTTGATGGACAAAAATTTTAGAGATGTCGCCGTGTTCACGAACGATGACTGCATCTGTGTCAACAAAAGTAAGACCGAGAGTCTTCGCCAACTTTTTACCAACTGTGGTTTTTCCAACGCCCATCGGACCAACGAGAACGATTGGTCTAGTGCTAGACATCGGTGTTAGTGCTGCTCAAGACAGCTGGGATGCTCGCTAGATAGGAAGTCATGTTGCGCTTTGTCTCAGCAACAGAATCGCCACCAAACTTTTCAAGCACAGAATTGGCAATGACTAACGCGACCATAGCCTCGGCGACTACTCCAGCGGCTGGCACTGCGCAAACATCCGACCGCTGGTGATGCGCCTTGGCGGCCTCACCAGTTGCAACATCGATTGTCGCAAGTGCCTTGGGCACGGTCGAGATCGGCTTCATTGCTGCTCGGACGCGCAATACCTCACCGTTGCTCATCCCACCTTCGATTCCTCCAGCGCGATCTGTTAGGCGATGAACAACGCCGTTAGAGTCGCGTTCGATCTCGTCATGGGCGGCAGAACCTCTGCGCTTGGCGGTTTCGAAACCATCCCCGACTTCTACTCCCTTTATTGCTTGGATGCCCATCAAGGCACCGGCAAGTTGAGAATCGAGTCTTCTATCCCAATGAACGAACGAACCCAAACCTGGTGGAAGACCGTAAACGAGAGTTTCGACTACTCCCCCAAGTGTGTCACCTTCCTTGTGACAGGCATCAACCTCGGCAACCATAGCTGCACTGGTTATTGGGTCGGTGCAACGAAGCGCATCCTCATCTAGACGGGCGACCTCTGAAGGCTCTGGTAAATCAAAATGTTCCGGAATCGAAACTGACCCAATAGAGGTCGTATGAGTGACTAGTTGAATTCCAAGTTGACTCAAAAAAGAACTGGCAACAGCCCCCAAAGCTACGCGAGCAGCGGTTTCACGCGCGCTAGCACGCTCTAGAACAGGGCGACTGTCAAGAAAACCGTATTTTTGCATGCCAGTGAAATCGGCGTGCCCAGGTCGTGGTCTGGTTAGTGCCTCCGCGCGTGCACCAGATAACGCAGAAGCGTCTACCGGATCGGCTGACATGATGTCTTGCCACTTCGGCCACTCTGTATTAGCCACAGTGATGGCGACGGGCCCACCCATAGTGAGCCCATGACGCACTCCGCCACTTAGTGAGACCTCGTCTTGTTCGAACTTCATTCGCGCACCGCGGCCGTATCCCAAGCGTCGGCGAGCGAGAGCGTCTTGGACCTTCGCAGTCGTAATTTCAATTCCTGCAGGCAAACCCTCAAGCACGGCAACCAACTCGGGTCCGTGCGATTCTCCTGCGGTGAGCCAACGTAACATGTGTCTATTCTCTCATGCGACAAACCGAGGCGCTTAGAAAACTCTTAGATGTCTTCAGCCGCGGCACGCATAGCAGCAAAAACATGACCTTCGCTAGGCAAAGGAAGTTCGGCATCACCGTTAACGAAAATGCGGATCTGCGCCAGAGCTTGCCAGAGCAGCATCTCAAGCCCAGAAATTCGATCTGACTCCTGCCAACGAAGTGACAGACGAGAAGGCCAGGGATTGTAGGCGACATCGAAAAAACGCCCTCCCTGAATTGGAACGTCGACTTCAACTTCTTGCGCGACGCTCGCGGGCAACGTGTTGCAGGTTAGATCAGCTCCGCCAAAGTCTGCCGCCGCTTCTAACGGAAGCCACTGAATGTCATCAAATCTACCTTCAAACTCTTTTGCCAGCTCTATGAGCGAGGCTGCTGAGTCTCTGTTTCTTGCAAAGATTGAGATACTCCCAAGATGTTCTAGAGATGAAAAAAGGCCAAGCAGCATTGAACGAGAAGTGGCTCCGCTTCCAAGAATTGCAAGCGTCGAAGGTGCAGCTAGCTCAGCGTCGATAATGCTTTGTTGCACACCAAATACATCAGTGTTGAAAGCTTGCACACTTCCTTCTGAAAGCAGAAGAGTGTTGGAGACTTTAAGAATTCGTGAGTTTTGATCGACAGTGCCACCATTTGCGAGTGCGAACTCATAAGCAATCTCTTTGAGTGGCATGGTAAGGGAAACGCCTGTGAGTCCGTGTGGGGTCGAGATAAAACTTCGGAATCCATCCTCGTCTAAATCGAACCGCTCATAACTCCAATTCAATGAGAGTTCGCGATACGCAGCTAGGTGAATCTTCGGACTTTTTGAATGGGTGATCGGAGATCCCAAAACGGCGTTATGCATGATTACCATCCTGGGTGGGCAGCAACCCAGGCTTGCCACTTGTTGATCGACAGTTGATGTGCGGCGAGTGTGGATGTGAACTCGGTTTGACCCGTTTGCGGATTCACTGTACAGAAATAGAGCCAAGAACCCTTTGCGGGATGTATCGCCGCGTCGATTGCCAGCGCGCCCGGTGCACTTATTGGCCCAATTGGAAGCCCATAGAAAAGGTATGTGTTCCAAGGGTTATTGTCAGCACGTTGTTGAGCCGATGTTGTGTAGGTTTGCGAATTCACACCGTAAGACACAGTGGCGTCAGACTGAAGACGCATTCCAACAGCAATCCGATTGTGAAAAACCGCGGAAATTTTATAAAAATCTGCCGCATTTCCAGCTTCGTATTGAATGATGGATGCCATAGTCAGAACCTTGTGGACATCCGCTTCGGCAATTCCATCTGCCCTAATTTGTTGAACCATGCGATCGTGTAACGCTCTCAGAAGAGACAGCGCCGTTTGGTGTCTGTGAAAAACGTAGGTGGCCGGAAAAAGGTACCCGTCTAGATTGACGGCATCTTTAGGAAGTCCAAGGTCCTTCGGCTCTATTTTTTGGAAATCGACCACAGGAATCCCAAACTTGTCACTGAGTGTTTGAAAAATGGTGCTGGCTCGGGTGCCCTCTTTGATCAGAACTTGCACATCAAAAGCGGATCTAATTGTCGCCCGAAAGGCATAACCGATACCCAAAAACATCAGCAAGACAAGCGAGATCGCTATGAGTCTCCGTGTTCTATACATTCGATTGCTCCGCTGCCTCGGTGGTTTTTCCGGCCTCGCGACCAAGTTTGAGCACGTCAAGGGCTCTCTCGAGTATTTCCATCGCAGAGGCAGAGTCGATTACATCTTTGCTTGATTTTATTGTCCGGCCGGCAGCGTGAAGATTCGCCTGTGCGGCCCTGGTGGAAAGTCTTTCGTCAATCATTCGAATTCTCACATTCGTAACGTCTTCCAGCTCTTGAGCAAAGTAGAGCGAGTCAAAAGTTGATCGCGTCCACTTGCCATCCAAACTGATTGGAAGACCTACGTAGATTGCAACAACTTCATGTTCGACGATATAACTTAGAGCTCTTTCGACATCGTCATCTTTGCGCTCTATTCGAGGCAGCGGAGAACTAAGAATTCCGTCAGGGTCACAAAGAGCAACCCCGATTCGAGCGGCTCCAACATCGAACGCGATTCGACGCCCTTTTTGCACTAGAGCAAAGCCTTAGCTATAGCGATTCGGGCATCGGGCAACTTAGACGAATCGGTTCCGCCACCTTGAGCGAAATCATCTTTGCCGCCGCCGCCGCCACCAAGAATAGAAGATGCGATCCGGACGAGTTCACCCGCCTTCGCGCCATGTTCTCGAGCGGTAGAGGTTGTGCCGATGACAATGACGGGTTTATCAGCACCCGCGGCCGTGACAACAACAACACCTGAATCGGCACCCATTTGCTTGATAGCGGATTGGGCTAATCCTCGAAGTTCATTTGCGTCTGAAACATCGCCAGCATCAAGAACAACCATTTGGTGAACACCGACTAATTCGGAGTTCGCGATGGCCTGAGGGATTAGCGACTGAAGACTTGCTGCCTGGAGTTGCGATAATTTGCGCTGAGCTAGCTTCAACTCCTCAATCGTTGAGGTAACGCGCTCTTCCAGCAAATCCTTAGGTGATTTGAGTGTTTCAGCAAGTCTAGAAACTAACGCGCGCTCAGTTGAAAGTGATTTGAATGCTTCA
>CAILJO010000122.1 GCA_903834635.1 uncultured Micrococcales bacterium
AGGCCAAGGGTCGCGCTCAAAAGAACGAGTGCGACGAACCCGAAGAAAACGGTCTTCGAGCGTCGAACAACAAAGTTGGCTAGAGGTTTCATTTTTGACTCAAGTTTCTGCGGTGTGCCGGGTGAGTTGTTGTGTCAAAATGACAACATGATGGGTCAACGCCGAAAAACCGCGGGTTATTTCTTTGCTCTTTCAATTATCGGGCTGATCACGGCTTGGGTTTTCAATTCACTGGCAGTTCTCAGGCACGAAAACTACCTCGCCGATGGTTTCACCAGCAACGTCGACTGGGTTTATTCGCTTGACCTGTTGATCGGTGGCACCGCCGGCATGGGGTTCATCATCATCGAGGGCCGTCGCCTGAAGATGAAGTTTTTGTGGGCCTACATCGCGGCAGCCTTTGTCACCGCTTTTGCTTTTGTGTTTCCGCTGTTTTTGGCGATGCGCGAACTGCGGTTGGCCAAGATCGAGCTGGCAGGAGGCAAACTCAAGCGCTACAACTTTGACGAGCACCCGGTGATTGTTTGGGTGCCTGCCGATGTCGATGCGACCACCCCGGTTTTGGTCATGCACGACGGTCACAATCTTTTTGACCCAAAGACCAGCACATTTGGCGCCACATGGGGTCTGCTCGACGCCTTGCGCGATCGCAAGCCCGGTGGTTCGCGCATTCGCGGCGACCGCAAGCCGCTCATCATCGGTGTCACTTATAAGGGTGCCAACGGAATGATTCGTGGCGTCGAATATGGGCCAACCGACATTTGGGCTAAGCGACCAGAGCTGATGAACGGGCTGCCAGAGGCTTGGGCTCGCACCGGTGCCAACGGCAACGAGTATCACGAACTGATTGCCCACAAGATTTTGCCGACCATCGCTGCCGAGCTTGGTGTCGAGCTCGCCCGCGAGCGCACTGCGATGGGTGGTTCGAGCATGGGTGCCCTGACTTCGCTTTATGGGCTGGCGAAGCATCCTGATGTTTATGGCACCGCGCTCGCCTATTCGACGCACTGGCCGATCGGTGGCAACGACCTGGTCGATGAGTACATCAAGATTTTACCTGCCCCCGGTCAGCACCGCATTTGGTCAGACGGCGGAACCATCGAACTCGACGCGCTGTATGCGCCATATCAGAAGTATTTTCAGCAGCAGATGCAGGCCAAGGGCTATCGATTTGGCGAGGACTACATCGAGGCGAGCTACCCAAACACCGGTCACAGTGAACTTTGGTGGGCTGGCCGCGTTGAGCACCCGATCAACTGGTGGCTCGACCCGAACGAGCCTAAGTCGACCCCTGACAAGCCGACCACCTGGGTTGGCAAGACGCAAGACTAAAAGAGGCGCTCGATCGGAGCGTTTGCCTTGCCACCCATGAAACGCAACACATCGTCATCGACCATGATGTCCTTCATGGTGATGGCGCGAGTCAAGTAAAGCCCTTCGAGCGAACGAACGCGGCTGAGTGCCACATATGTTTGGCCAGGGCTGAAGGCGCCACGCCCCATGTCGACCACGACGTCTTCGTAGGTCTGACCCTGAGACTTGTGAACGGTGACCGCCCAAGCTAGTCGCAACGGAATCTGCTGGTATTCGGCGAGCGTCACAGGCACGACGATCTCTTTGAACTTTTGGGTGGCTTCGTCAAAGTCTTCTTCGACCTCGTAACGCACTTTCTCCCAAGTAGAACTCGTCACGTCTATCTCTTCGCCGTCGACCTCGACCACCAGGTGGTTTTCGTTGATGATGTCGGTGATGTGACCGATGGTGCCGTTGACCCATCGGCGCACGGTGAGGCCATCCTTGGTTTTGCGGTTGCTCTGGTCGTCGTTTTTGATGAACATGACCTGCGCGCCGACTTTGAGCGTAAGGGTCATTTCAACGGGCAGCTGGCGGCCAAACGACTGGGCGTCGCCCGAGGTGAACTTCGCCTGAAACTGCTTTGGCGTGGTGGTTAGTTTGCTGAGCTTGGTCGAGTTGATGCCGTCAACTGTTGCGTTGACAGTGCACAACCGGATGATTTCATCGTTCGGAGCGAACCGGTTGCCTGCCGAGTTCAGGTTGTCGAGCATCTCTTGAGTGCATGAGCCATCGCGAATGGCGTTGAGAATCTCTTTGAAGTTATCGTCGTGCTGACGAAAAATCTCGTTGAGTTCGTAGCGCTCGAGGTCGGCGTCGCGCCATACGTGCGCGTCGAAGAACCAGTTGCTCTGATAGTTTTCGCCAAGCCAGGCGCGTTCGCCCGGGTCGCTCGGCGGCACTGGGGCCAGCTGGTATGGGTCGCCGAACATGACGACCTGCACGCCACCGAACGGGCCGCGGTTGCGACCACGTGCTGCGATCAGCATGCGGTTCATGCCGTCTAGCAGGTCGGCAGAGACCATCGAGATTTCGTCGATGACCAACATCTCGATGCTCTTGAGCACCTCACGGGTGCGCTTGCCCATGTGGCGGGCGACGTCTTCGGTGCCGAGCAAACCAAACGGAAAACTGAAGAGCGAGTGAATGGTCTGACCGCCCACGTTTAGCGCGGCAACTCCGGTTGGAGCACAGACGGCGAAGGTCTTCTTGGTGTTCTCAATCAGATAGCTGAGCAGGGTCGACTTGCCGGTGCCGGCGCGACCGGTCACGAAGATGTTGGTGTGTTCACCTTCGATGTAGTTGAACAGAGCGACTTGCTCTGAAGATAGTTCAACCTGCTGCACTATTTGTCCTTGCGATTTGCCAAGCGGGCGAGCATGGCGTTGTAGTCTTCGAGATCTTGGCCCCCAGAGCGATCTGACGCACGGTCGAGACGCTTTGATTCTCGGTTATCAGCGTTGAACCATTGAACCGAGACGATCATAGTAAGCACAGCGGTTGGCAATTCGCCGATACCCCACGCAATAGCGCCACCGGTGTGTTGGTCACTGATTGGGGTGTCGCCCCAAACGCGACCCATCGCGCCATACCACTCAGGCAAGAGCAGTGCATCGCCCGACATCAGAGCGAGCCCGAAGAACGCGTGGAATGCGAGGGTTCCAATCAGCAACATAAGTCGCACGATGTGTGGCAAGCGGTGTGGCCCAGGATCGACACCCACAAGTGCTTGAGCAAATAGATAGCCGGTGATCAAGAAGTGCACGATCATCCACTCGTGCCCGAGGTGGTCGTGCACGCTCCACGAGAACAGCGGCGTGAAATAGAACAGAACCAGCGAGCCAGCAAAGTTGACGCTGGCAAAGATCGGGTTGCTGACCACCTTGGCGAAAGGCGTGTTCACCGCCCAGAGAACCCACTCGCGCATGCCGCGGCTGGCATCGTGGCGTTTTTCGACGGCGCGCAACAGCAAGGTGATCGGTGCACCCGGCACCAGCAGCACCGGAACACCCATTGCCAGCAGCATGTGACCGATCATGTGAACCGAGAACAGATACTCTTCATAAACGTTGATGGCACCGCAGGTCACATAGAGCAAAAGCGCCAGACCGCCAAACCATGAAAGAGTTCGGGCGATTGGCCACTTGTCGCCGCGCTTGCGCAAGCGAAGCACACCCCACATATAAAAGACTGCAGCGAAGGAAGCGACTAACAACCAAATCAGGTCAGGCTTGAACGCCGTGAACCAGGTCGAGGCAACCAACTCTGGCGGCAGCTTTTGACCGGTCAGGATTTTGGCAGGGGTTGGGTCGTTGGTGAAGATCACCGAGTTGACCGCACCCGTGCGAGCCAGCGCGGTGCCAAGACCCATCGCAACACCCATCACGAGCAGCTCGGTCACGGCCACCCGGCCGAAGACCTTTGCACCGTGGTCGTTGCTGGCGCGATCAATCAACCTGAAGCGGTACCAAGCGCCAAAGCCGCCGAGCACAATCAGGGCGATCACCTTTGCGACCACGATCAAGCCATAGCTGGTGGTCAAAAGGTATTCGAGCTTAGTGTGAACGAAGGTCGCGAAGACACCCGAGATGGCGGTGAGCACGAACGCGAAGAGAGCCATCGCCGAATAGCGCTTGAGCAATGCAATGCGCGACTGGGATGCCTCGCCGGAAGCGGCCACCAGCAGCGCGACGAGTCCGCCGACCCACAAAACAATGGCCACCAAGTGGATGCCCGTTGAGTTCACGGCCATTGAATGGTCGGCGGTGCCCGATGCGTGGCCCGAGACCGCGAGAGGAATAAGTGCTGCCATGCCGATGGCGGTTAAGAAGATGGTCGCTTTCTGGCTTTTCACCAAAACGGCAACGGTCGCAAGAAGCGCACCGAGTGCGAGGTTGAAGGCAAGGGCCTGCCCGAGCGAGATGTCAAAGATAAAGATGCCGAGCCCCTGCGAGAAGGCAGTGCCAAGTTGCAGGGTCGTGCCGGCAACCGTCAAATAGGTCAGCAGCAACGACACCGAGCCAAACACCACCCAGGCGATTGAGCTTGCCGCCACGAGGTTGATGCTTCGCTTGAGTGGCCGGGTGCCGCCTGCGGTGGCAAAAGCAGCAAAGGCTGCTGCGCCAATGGCAACGGTAAGTGCGAGGTTGGTCAGCGCCTTGAAAATCGGTTGCGACCAACGCACGAGGTCGCCCGGATCAGCCAGCAACGATGGCGCCATCGCGCCTGACAGCCACAGCGAAACCAACACCGCGGCGATAGCGCCGACGGTTAGGGTCGGCAGGGCCATCCGTGTTTTCAAATTATTTTGCTCCGATGGTGCGATTGTGGGCGGCCGACTTTTTGTAGCCAAGCACAATCACAATGATGCCCGGCACAACGATCTGGGCGATCGAGATGAAAAGAACCACGAGCCCAATCTGTCGGGCGGTGATATCTTTGGTGGTCAGCGAGCTTGCGCCAATAAACGAGAACACAACACCGAGCGCAAGATAGATGCTGCCCCACCAGATTGCCGGCGAGAAGAACGGCTTGCCCGGCTTTGGCTGGATGAACCTGCGCAACAGCGCGAGCACCAACAAGAAGGCAGAGATCGGCACCAAGAAGAACGCCGCACCGCCGGCCACAAAGCAGGTGATGGTCGCCAGAGCGCTGCCAATCAGCAGCATGTCGGCTTTGGGGGTTGGCAGTTGTTCGTTCATGTTTCTAGGGTAAAGCAAAAGGCGCCGACCGAAGTCGACGCCCGCTGCTTTGTGTAGTGAAGACTACTTGACGGCTGCCTTCAGCTTGCTGCCTGCTGAAACCTTAACGGTGTTCGAAGCTGCAATCTGGATGGTTGCGCCAGTCTGAGGGTTGCGACCGGTGCGTGCTGCACGGTGGCCCTTCTCAACTGATAGCCAGCCTGGGATGGTGACCTTGTCGCCCTTGGCAACGGTCTTTGCAACGGTCTCGAACAGAGCGTCAACTACGCGGTTGACGGCTGCCTGTGACTCGCCGGTGTGGGCTGCGATAGCTGCTACGAGCTCGCCCTTGTTTAGGGTGTTAGCCATGATGTCCTCCTGGACTCTAGACGTTTGGTGACGTACTGTCTCATTCAGACTAGCCCCCTAGTGAAAAGGGGTTGTTATTTGTTTCGGCGTGTTGCGAAGGCGTTATATCGGCTTAACCACGCGGATTTAAGCAAAAAACCCGCCGGAGACCGACGGGCTTTTCAAAAACTTGTGATTTACCAGGACGACTTCGTGATGCCTGGCAGTTCACCCTTGTGAGCCATGTCACGGAAGCGAACACGTGAAACACCAAACTTGGTGAGCACACCACGTGGACGACCGTCGATGGCGTCGCGGCTGCGAACGCGCACTGGCGATGCGTTGCGTGGAAGCTTCTGCAGGCCTAGGCGTGCGGCTTCGCGCTGCTCGTCGGTGCTGGTTGGGTCAACCAGTGCCTTCTTAAGTGCGAGACGCTTTTCGGCGTAACGCTCTACAACGATCTTGCGCTGCTCGTTGCGGGCAATCTTGCTCTTCTTAGCCATGGATTAACGCTCCTCGCGGAATTCGACGTGCTGACGTACTACTGGGTCGTACTTCTTTAGCACGATACGGTCTGGGTCGTTGCGGCGGTTCTTGCGGGTTACATAGGTGTAACCGGTGCCTGCAGTCGACTTCATCTTGATGATTGGACGAATGTCCTTGTCCTTCTTAGCCATTTAGCTTGGACTCCTTAGATCTTCTCGCCACGTGCCAGAATCTCGGCAACGACGGCTTCGATTCCACGAGCGTCGATTACCTTGATGCCGCGGGCACTGAGGGTAAGGGTTACCTTGCGCTTCAACGAAGGCACGAAGTAAGTCTTCTTTTGGATGTTCGGGTTAAAGCGACGCTTGGTCTTGTTCTGAGCGTGCGAAACCGCGTGGCCGAACTGTGGGCCAGTCTGAGTCACCTGACAGTTAGCTGCCATTTCTTCTCCTTTTGGCAAGCCAGCAATACCCGAAACCGGGAGTTAAGCGTTTGGCTTGAGTGAAAACTTAGGTTGCACTAGGCAACTGCTCAAGTTTAGGCGAATTAACACTTCTTAAGCAAGTCCCTATTTTCTTGGAAACAGCGAAAACCAAGAATCAGGCTATGACTTCTTGGGTTCTTGTGATTCTTCCCATTCTTGGCGAATCTGTCGAGCCTTGGATTGAAAGACGAACGCTGCCAAGAATGCCACGATGGCGAGAATTGGCGAGTACATTACGGCCTGCAGTCCGAAAATAAGCATGATCCAAAAGCTCATCAGACTTATGAAACCGCACGCGTAGCCAAAGAACTTGTAGTTCTGGTATTTGGAGTTTTCCATGTAGTGCTGCATTTGGCACCTTCCCCTTTTAGTTCTTAGGGGCTATCCCTTTTTCGCCCCTACTTCGTTTGCCTGCAGTGGCTGCAGACTCCGAATAACTCGATTGTATGGCTAACGTCGGTGAATCCGTTAGCAACTCCGATGCCGCTGGCCCAAGCCTCGACCTGGTCGGCGTCGATCTCAACGGTGCGACCACAGTCACGGCAAATCAGGTGATGATGGTGGCTGGTGGTGCAGGCGCGAAAAAGTGTTTGTCCGTCGGTCGAGGTGATGCTGTCGGCATCTTGGTTGGCGGCCAGATCGGCGAGCGCTCGATAAACGGTGGCCAGCCCGATGGTTGACCCGTGGGCGTGCAGAACTTGGTGAAGCTGCTGGGCACTAACGAACCCCACTGCCTCGCCGAGTGCGTGACGAACCGCATCCTTTTGCCAGGTGTTGCGCTTGCCGCTCACTTCGACACCGCCTTGCGACGACCGCCGACCAAACGACAAACCAGATAGATGACGAACGAGATTGTGGTGACATAGGGGCTGATCGGCAGGGTGCCGCCGAGTGACAGCAGGATTCCGCCGACCGATGCGGTCAGAGCAAAGATCACGCTGAGCACCGGAGCCAACTTGGGCGACGAGGTCACGCGCAGGGCGGCGGCGGCTGGTGTGACCAGCAGGCTGAGCGCCAGCAATGCGCCGACCACCTGCACCGATGCCGCCACGGCTAGCCCGAGCAGCAGCAAGAACGCGATGCCGAGAGCCCGGGTTGGCACGCCACGAGCTCGGGCAACCTCGGTGTCGAGGCTGGCGAACTGCAACGGGCGCCAGATCAGCGCGAGCGAGATAACCACAAAACTTGTGATTCCAATCAACCAGCCGATTGCGGTGTCATCGACGGCGGTGATCTGACCTGTGAGCAGACCGAACTTGTTGGCGGTGCGACCTGGATAGGCGGCGAGCGCTAAAATTCCGAGACCCAAGCCGAACGGCATGAGCACCGCGATGATCGAGTTTCGGTCTTTTGCGCGCGACCCCAGTGCCGCAATCACGGCGGCGGCCACGAAAGAGCCGACGATGCTTCCGGCGACGACATCCGCGCCGATAAGAAGCGCAATCGAAGCACCCGCGAAAGACAACTCACTAATTCCGTGCACGGCAAACGACGAATCGCGCACCATCACGAAGATGCCGATGAGTCCGCCGGTCAGGCCGAGCAGGGCGGCGGCAATCAAGGAGTTGGTGACCAGCGGCAGAAGTTCGGCATAGTCGGTGAAGTTGAAAAGCTGTGACCAATCCATTAGTTCCACACCTCGTCCGGGTGGTGATCGTGGTCGGGGTGGTGATGGTCGTGCACCTGCGTGCCAACGACGACGACGCGGCCCTGGTTGCGAACGACATCGATCGGTGAACCATAAAGCTCGGTCAGCACCTCGCTGCGCAAAACCTCGTCGGGTGTGCCGATCTTGAACTTGCCGCCCGCAAGGTAGAGCACGCGGTCGACCATGCCGAGCACCGGGTTCACGTCGTGAGTTACAAAGAGCACGGCCGCGCTGTGGTCTTTTCGCTCGCGATCGAGAAGGTCAGCGATCACCGCCTGCTGCGTGAGGTCGAGGGCGCTGAGCGGTTCGTCGGCCAAAATCAAGTCGGGCTCATCGATGACCGCCTGGCCGACCCTGAACCGTTGAAACTGGCCGCCACTGAGCTGACCGACCGGCAGATCGGCAAGGTCGTGGCCTTCGATGCAATCCAGGATGTGCTCCACACGAGCACGAGACTTGCGCCCTCCCCACGGCAAACCGAACCTGTGGCCGTTCAGGCCGAGGCTCAAGAGGTCGCGCGCGCGCATGGGAGTTGAGGCATCGACGCTGCGGTGCTGGGGGATGTAACCGATGC
>CAILJO010000123.1 GCA_903834635.1 uncultured Micrococcales bacterium
GAAGTCGAGTCGCTTGTTCCTATAGCCGCAGTGCTAGACCGCTTGGCAAAGGTGCTCGAAGAACCCGGATGGCACCCGAAATATGCCGCTATCACGTTGCCCGCCTCAGAGCGAGCCCCTTGGGCAGGAATCGCACCGCCTCGTGGCGGCTGGTTGCAAACTTCAATCATTAGCGAAGGCAGACTCACGCAGATTGCCACTGACGGAATCGCTGAAGTAGCCGATGCTCTTCCCGAGGCGGTCGGTGGGCCTATTGCTGCGCGCATTCGAGGTGAAATCTGGGGAAAGTCAATCGACTTGGTTTCGACCGTGCCGACCGGCGCTGCTTTTGTTGCCGCGGGGTTGGGATTCCTGACCGAGAATGAAGAGGTTGGCGTTTTCGAGGCAGATGGCTGGGTTCGCCTGAGCAGCATGCACGGGCACGTTCTGGCTCGAGCAGCAAAAACCTTTAGCTAGTCTTCAAAGGTGTTTAGCATCGCGGTTGCGGCGCGATCAAGATAAGCCCAGAGTTCGGCTCGGTGCATCGGTGAAAGATTGACTGAATCTACCGCCGCTTCCATGTGCAACAACCAACGCTCGCGTGCCAGCGGGTTGATTTTAAAGGGCATGTGCCTCATTCGCAGCCTAGGGTGACCGCGCTGCTGTTGATAGGTGTCTGGGCCGCCCCAATATTGCTCAAGAAACATTCGCAACCGGTCGGCAGCGGCCGTTAGGTCTTCTTCTGGATACATCGGACGCAACACATCGTCATTAGCCACGCCTTGATAAAACTTTTCAACCAATTTTGTGAAAGTTTCTGTTCCACCGACTTGTTCAAAAAAGTTGCCACCAGCTTTTTCGCCGGAAGGCATTGTGATTCGAACTATCTCGGCTCGATCTTTGTCGTCGAAGTTTGTCAAGGCTACTTTGAGGTGTTAACAAAAATCGATTGCCGGCCGCTTGCCAACTGAACCTTTGCCTTTGAAAGTGCTGACAAAATCTCGGCTCTTAGTTCTCGGGTCACGCTATCGATGGTCTTTGGAGATACCTGTTGGGCAATGCGTATGACGATTTGGTCGCCATCAAAGTCTTGAACGCCCCAAACTTCAGCCTGTCCCATCAGATCGTGCTTGTGGGTTGGATGTTTTGCCAAATTCTTCGCGGCCAGCTCGATTGCTGCGGTAGCTTTTTCGATGTTGGCTTCGGCATCTATCGCGACGTCAAGAACAACTCTCGACCAGCCTTGAGATTGGTTGCCAACTCGAACAATTTCGCCATTCCTCACGTACCAAAGCGTTCCCTGAACGTCGCGAATTTGAGTGACTCGAAGTCCAACGGTTTCGACAACGCCTGAAGCCTCGCCAACATCTACCGAGTCACCAACGCCAAACTGGTCTTCGAAAACGATAAACAATCCGCTGATCAGGTCGCGAACCAGGCTTTGGGCACCAAAGCCCAGTGCTGCGCCGATGATTCCTGCTCCAGCAATCAGGCCTCCCACGGCAACGCCGAGTTCACCAAGCACCATGATTACGGCAACCAGAGAGATGCCCCAGGTGATGAAGTTTCCTAACACCGAACCGATGGTTCTGGTGCGCTGAACTACCCGCGCCTTAGCCAAGGGTGACTCGTCTGAGTCGTTTGCCTTGTTCTTGCCGCGAACACCGGTGACCACGCCTCTGACTACTCGTTTGACCGATGCAAGTAGAACCGAACGCAATACCAATGCTCCGACGGCAATCAGAACAATATGAATCAGCGATTGGTAGTCGTTCCAAAACTTCGCGAACGAATCAACGAAACTTGCGGTCAGCACATGCATGGTTCTCCCTTTGGGCTAATTGTCCTGCTTTTGAGCCTTGAGGGCACGCTCAACGGCATCCAAGTTTTCTAGGATGATGCGCTGCAGAGCAGGCTTTGCGGCTACCTCAGGAAGGTGGGCGAACTGCTTGGTTCTTGTTGCGAGCGCCTCGTTGGCTAGGTAGATCGGGTATGAGCCACGAAGAATGTACTCGGCAATCTTGAAGGTTCTGCTGTTCCAGACGTTCAAGGCAGCATCGAAGTACCAGTCGACCAAAGGAACCAGAAGGTCGGTGTTGTGCGCACGAATCAAACCGGTGCAGCCAAAGTTGATGTCGGTGTTTGACAGCTCTGGGTCGTTCAAAATCTGCAGCCAACCAGTCTTCTTGGCTTCGGCAGTTGGCACCGACATTCGGGCAAGCATCGCCTGTTTGGCCCCATTGGCGGTGTTGTCTCGCGCTTGCTCGGCATTGATTTCGTCTTCGCCGAAACGCCCAGCCATGACTAGGCCGTTTATCAAGTCCCAGCGCATTTCGTGGTCCATCGATAGGCCTTCAAAAACAATCGAACCGTCAAAAAGTCCTGCAATGGTATCTGCAGCTTCATCGTGAGCAGCGAAGTAGGTCGCAAAACGGGTGAATAGCAGTTGGCTGTCAGAACCTGGTGCAGCCTCCGAGGCCATCTTCAACAGCTGGTCTGCGATCAATCGCCAAGCCGCCAGTCGAGTTGACTCGTTGGTGTAAATCTTTGCTGTTGTCATTAACTGACGCAGCAAGGTCAACAGAGCGGTTCCCTGCGTCTCGGCAGAAACGTTATTCAAAATAAGGTGGATGAACTCAGATGGGTTCGTTTCACCATCTCTAGTCGCATCCCAGGCAGATCCCCAAACCAAAGCTCGAGCCAGCGAATCGTCGAAGTTGCGGAGGTTTTCGAGCGCAAATTTCCACGACTTATCATCGAGTCGAATCTTTGCATAGGCCAGGTCTTCGTCATTCAGCAAAACCAGTGCAGGCCTCTTCATGCCGACCAGTTCTGAAACTTCGGTAACTTCGCCGGTGATGTCTAGTTCGACGTAGTGCGAACGCGCCAGTCGCCCATCTACCAAGTCATAGAAGCCAATACCCATGCGGTGATCACGAATTGTTGGCCAGCCCGGGTGGGCCGACTGGTGCACCTTGAACGAGCTGATGTTGCCGGAGGCATCCTCGTGAATTTCGCTTCTAAGGGTATTTACGCCAGCAGTTTCAAGCCATTGCTTGCTCCAAGCCTTCAGGTCACGGCCGCTCGTCGCTTCGAGCTCCGAAAGCAAATCACCCAAAACTGCGTTCTTGAAGGCAAACTTCTTGAAGTAATTTGATACACCTGAAATGAACGGTTCACGGCCGACATAGGCTGCAAGCTGCTTTAGAACCGAGGCGCCCTTTGCATAGGTAATGCCATCAAAGTTCACCTGAACATCCTCGAGGTCGCGAATTTCGGCGACAATCGGGTGAGTGGTCGGCATTTGATCTTGGTTATAGGCCCAAGACTTTTCACCAGAGGCAAACGTGGTCCAAGCTTCAGTCCACTCGGTGGCCTCAGCCATTGCTAGGTGCGAAGCATATTCAGCGAAAGACTCGTTTAGCCAAAGATCGTTCCACCAGCGCATGGTAACCAGGTCACCAAACCACATGTGGGCCAACTCGTGAAGAATGGTGGTCACACGACGCTCAGCTAGAGCCTCGGCAACTGCACCTCTAAAAACGTAAGTCTCGGTGAAAGTCACAGCACCGGCGTTTTCCATTGCTCCCGCATTGAAATCCGGCACAAAAAGCTGGTCATACTTTTCAAACGGATACGGATAGTCGAAGGTCGCCTCGAAGAACTTGAAACCCTCACGCGTCTTGTCAAACATGTAGTCGGCCTCTAGATACTGCTCAAGTGACTTGCGGCAGAAGACGCCCAGCTCGATAGTGCGGCCATCGCTCGAGGTTAGTTCGCTGTGGCGAGCTACATAAGGACCCGCAATAAGAGCTGTCACATAAGAAGACAGTCGCGGAGTAGGAGCAAAGTTCCAAACACTGTTCTCGCCATCGACAGCCTTTGGCTGAGGTGACTTCTGGTTTGAGACAACCTGCCAATGAGAAGGTGCTTTGACTGAGAAAGCAAAAGTAGCCTTCAGATCTGGTTGCTCGAAGACGGCAAACATGCGTCGGCTGTCTGGAACCTCGAACTGGGTATAAAGATAAACCTCACCATCGGCAGGGTCCACAAACCTATGCAGGCCCTCGCCCGTGTGCATGTAATACGCGTCTGAGTCGACTACCAGGGTGTTCTGGGACGCAAGGTTAGGAAGAGAGATTCGAACCCCGTCAGAAATCTCGGCTGCGTCTAACGGCAAGCCGTTCAGGGTAACAGCGTGCACCTTGGCGGTGATCGCATCAATGAAAGTGCTTGAGCCCTCGGTGGCATCGAAGCGCACGGTGGTGATAGACCTAAAAGTCTCATC
>CAILJO010000124.1 GCA_903834635.1 uncultured Micrococcales bacterium
GGCGTGCTTGAACCTACTGGGCCAGCCGAACCACTTCAGGTTGATGCGGTTTTGGTTCCGGCACTAGCAGCAGCCGAAGATGGAACTCGTTTGGGACGAGGCAAGGGGTTTTATGATCGAGCCCTAGCCAACCTTGACAAAAAAGTGCCAGTAGTCGCTCTTGTTCACGAGGAAGAACTTTTCAATGAGTTGCCTAACGAACAGCACGACATCAAGGTGAACTGGGTTTCTACCTGTTCTGGTTTGCACGAGGTCGAAGACTAAACATCTGGCGTAAAATCAAAGTGACCGGTCGGTCGAAAACAGCGGAGAAAAATGCCAACTTATTCGTATGCCTGCAAAAAGTGCGGCCACGAGTTCGACATTCAGCAATCAATCAATGATGCTGCTCTAACCGTGTGCCCAAAGTGCCAGGGAGACCTTCGCAAAGTGTTTGGAAACGTCGGAGTTACGTTTAAGGGTTCTGGCTTTTACCGAAACGATTCGGGTTCAAGCCCATCTGCGCCAAAGGGCTCAGACTCTTAGACAGTTATCCCCAGTGCGGCGGCTTGTCGTTCTTGAGGCGTTGGTCGTTCGAATCTGAACGATCGCCCCAGGCCGCATCGGTTTCGTCAAAAGAAGGCGAATCAAATAGCACCTGAGGCCTCTTCGTCACCTGCATTCCAAGACCTTCCGCGATGCGAATGGCAAGAGCCTCAGGGTCGCTGAACAGCTCGAACGAGTGAACCCGAACGACTTGCCACCCCATGCCTTCAAGCAGCGCTGGGCGCAATCTGAGTTTCTCGTTGAGGTTCTCGCCCTGAAGATCCCAATCGGGATAAACCAACGCGGTCGCATTTGCGAACGATGCGACAAGCCTCAGAGCACCACCGAAATTCTCAACAACGTGAGCGCCGAGTTTCTTGAGGCGCAGTGAAAGATCTTCAAGAAGAGGGTCGGAGTCGTTTTCAAAGGACTCATTCTTGTTTTCTGCGCTCAACACCTCGCGCAAAATCGAGTTTGGATCTAGCGGTCCGCCACCTGCCATTTGTTTGGCCGAGAAACAGCTGACCACGTCGAGTCGTGACCTGGCGCTGACCAACATGTTTGCTAGATATCTTCTGCCCTCTGGCGCTGATAGGTCACCAAGATTTGCCGGCGCCATTGAGTCAGCGTCGGTTGAGAATCCGATCGAGAAAATGATTCGATCTGCAATTCGGTGCGAGAGCTTAGAGATTGACGTAACTTCAAACTTTTCTCTGCCATGCGTGGCGAACCACTCATCGAACTGGCTGTCGCGGCGTCTTGCGGCGGCAATGCTTGAAGCAATTCTGTTGCAGTGAAGTTGTGACGCTGTTGCCACCAAAAGCGACTGTTGAGGGCTTTCGATGACATGGCGAACCACCATTTCGACAATGCGGTCAACTTCGGCGTCGGGGCTTTCTGTCGAATGGGCCGCTTTGGCAGCTACTCCGATTCCGGTTTTCAATACCTCAACAGACAGTGTGCTTTTTCCGAAGAGTTCGAGTGGGGTTGGAGCAAACTGGATGCGATTTTGATAGAACTCTCGATTAATTAGCGAACCAAGCATCTGACCGTTGGCACGCCAAGACTTGCGCAGAGTTTCGGCACCGAAAATTTCTCGCACCAAAGAGAAAATTGATTGGCGTTTAGTATCGCTCACGAAGTTCGACTTCAAAGTCGAGTCTTGGCATTCAAAGACGAAGCCATCAGGGGCCGCGATTGCCTCGTCGCCAAATGCGATTACCTGGTTGGCGCGGCGAATGCCGGCCAAATTCTCCGCCAGTGTTGTGCCCGCGGCATCGGCGATAACGACCGTGTCAAATGTTTGGCCTTCGGCAAGCAAATGCGCCAGTTCGTAAGGAGATGCAAGAACTACCGGAATCAAAACCTTTGAAATGTTTGGGGCAGCCCGTTGCACGTCGCGCAGGTTGGCAGAGCGAGACTTCAAGACGGCCTTCAAAGCCTGGCTTTCAACCGGATGAGCTGAAAGCGAAGCACGCCAAGATGAAGCCGCCGACTGAGCTATTGCTGCCGCGCCCAATGCGATTAGTTTTGCGCCAGCATTTTTGTAAGTCGTCTCGATTTTTTCGATTTGCTCACGGGTATAAGTCATCACACTTTGGTCGCGAGCAATCAAATATTCGAGCGCCGACTGCCACCACGCCAAATCAAGCTCGAGGGCGATGTGCTCTCGATTTACTTTCAAACCAGCAAGGTCGCGAGCCAGCAGAGTCAGACCTGCCTCTTTTAGCTCGGCTCGAATGTCGTTTTTCTCTTTCAAGTTTTCGAGTGGCTTCACCTGAGTGGCCATCGAATGCAACGTATCTTTCAGGTCGTCGAGCGACAAACGCGCCAACGGCTTGGATGACTCATCGCTGTCGAGATGCTGCTGCAACGAGTTCAGATCTGAAATGAACGAATGATATGAAACCAGCACGTCGTTGATTCCACTTGGAACTTCTGGCATCGTTTGCGAGTTCGAGCAGGCGTTCCACTCTTCGCGTTGTTCTGATGCAGCAACTAGCGACTCGTTCAGGTCGGCCACATGCATTCCCGGACGAACATACTCTTTGGCGAGTTTCTTGAGTCGACGACGGTTGCTTCCCGACATTTGAGAACTTGCCGTGCGCGACCCTGTCGCCACGATGAGTTCCTCGAGTGGACGCGCGAATACATCGTTGACGAAACGACCAAGGGTTTCTCTGACTCCGACAAAGAGTCGAAGATAACGACCCCAGTCTTCGGCAGTTTGGGCGGGCTTGAAGTCGACCTTGGCGATAAAGATATTGATCTGGGTTCGAAGCGCTTCAAAAGTTTCGTTCGACAAACGTTGGGCCAGAGCAATCGCTCTTTCAGACTGGTCTGCGGTTTCAAATCTCGCTGCAAACCAAGCAGAATCTTGCGGCCCGAATTCAAACTCGCCAAGGTCATCTGCTTTCAAAAGCAGCGCGGTGGCGGCAACCCGGTCGCGGTGTTTCAACAAATCATCAAAAGAAATTCGTGCGCTCGTGCGAGGCGGGTGGGGCATAAGGCTTAGCTTGGCGAGATGCTCAAGCGACTGAGTCAACGTGATGCCGATTTTGGAGTCTTCTTTTACGAGAAGATCGAAATACTTTTGAGCGTCAGAGGCTGCCGCCTGATATCTAACACGAGCCACGTCAAAGTCAACCGGTGCGGCTTTTTCGTGGCGACTGATTGCAGAGATTAGATCCAGCCAGGTTGAATGTCCTCGCACGCCAAGCCCGCCAAGCCCAAGTGTTGCGAAGCGATCGGCTAGCTCATTCAATGTTTGGCGCCTAGGAGCTAACACCAATACGCTTTTGCCACCGTGAGCCATTGCAGCGACCGTGTTGACTACGGTCTGCGTGTAACCGCATCCTGGCAGTGTCTCGACGGCAAAGGAATGCCCTGCGACCGCTCTGGCCACAACCAACTCTTGCGCGGCGTCGGCATCGCTTATCAAGATTGGCTCGGCCAGCTCACGCGCAGGATCGACGGGATTTTCTGCTTTGCTCAATTGCTTTATCAGCGTGCTTTCCACGCGCTGAACGTCTTGAACAAGTTCTAGTGTTTCGGTCGAAAAGTTTGAGACCACGAGAATTCGGCCAGTCTCGACATTTGAATGCGCGCCAACCAGCTGGGAAATCTGCTCCAACACCGAAATAGGAAGCAGGTCATGGCCCGCCCTTGCTTCAGACAAGATTTGCTCGGAATTCAGAGTCAATCCAAGACTTACCTCGAGCGCGCTCACGAGCCCTGGATTAATGCGAGGCTCACCAAGAATTCGCAATTCAAAGTCATCAGTCTTGCGCTCTAGCGCAATTGGCCAGAGCAAAATCGGCAACGATAAATCAAAACCGGCCTGCCCCAGGTTGACCAAACCGCCGGCCATGCCAAGACCCACAAGTCCAAACTGACTCGAAAGTTCATCGCTGTGGTCTTTGATGCGTTTGGCAGCCGAGTAGGCCCTAGAGAAGGCGAGCGGGTCACGAAACAGGTTTGACAAAACCGTCGACCTAGCCGAAACCAGCTGGGCTAAGCCACCCGGATGCGCGCGCTCCAAATCAATCTGGGCAAAATCATCGCGCTCAAAGTTCAAAAGTGGATTCGAGAAGCCGAGCGAGCGCAGTTCGTCGAGCCAGGCATCCCAGTTGGGGCGGCTGATGTTCAGGTTTTCGAACTCGTCCACAGTTCAAGACTAACTTTGGCCGGCGCTAACTCTCGGAAGGCGAGGTATATTTGGCTAGTTCGCCTTCGTAGCTCAGTGGATAGAGCAGAGGTTTCCTAAACCTTGTGCGGAAGTTCGATTCTTCTCGGGGGCACTCACGCGGCGCGTTGGATCAAAAAGTCGTCCCACGACGGTTCGAGTCTTTCAGCACCACGAACCGTCCATGCAGCACCTTGAGGCATGCGAGGAGTCGTCTTCAAAACCCATCCGAGCTCTGCCAAAGTTTTGTCACTCTTGGCGTTGTTGCATTTCAGGCAGCAGGCCACGAGGTTTTCCCAAGTATCTTTTCCGCCACGCGACTTTGGCTGAACGTGGTCGATCGTATTCGCCGACTTTCCGCAGTATGCGCAGTGGTGCCCGTCTCGACGAAGCACCCCGCGGCGTGACACCGGAATGTTTCTCGTGCTTGGAACCCGCACGTAGCGCTGCAATAGAATGACCGACGGCAACTCGTATTCAGCGCTCGCGCTGTGCACTAACTGTTCGCCCGATTGAGCTAAAACTGTCGCCTTTTTATTGAGCACCAAGATCAGGGCTCGCTTGAAAGAAACCACGGCAAGTGGTTCATAACCGGCGTTCAAAACAAGTGTTCGCATAACTCCCTTTCGAAATCACCCAGACGGCTTCCGGGTTTTCGCTAAGGCACTACGGTCAACAAACAAAAAACGCGCCGTCAAAGATGACGACGCGATTCAGTGAAGTTCTGCTTGGCAGGATTGGTGGGGATGACGCAGTTGATAAACGTGCTTGGAAGGCATGCTCTTCAAGTGGACCACCCCCTTCTGCTAGCGAACCGATAGTGCACTTGTGCTCAGATTACGCCTGCAGGTCATTTTGGTTTGCAAAGAAACACCAAAATTTTGGTGACATTTTGGTTTCGAAATTAGTTTTGTTTGACAACTCGAACGAAGTGAATATTCGCAGTGAAGATTGGCGCTAGCTTCACATGGTCACCTGGGCGCGGCGCGTGCCAGAAGTTGCCATTGCCGGCATAGATTCCGTCGTGACTTAGGTCATTGAAGACCACGAGGTCGCCCGGCCGGGCATCTTCGGGCTTGATTTGACGCCCAAGCATATTCTGGCCGTGCACCGAGTGAGGCAGTGGCACACCAAAGTTCGCAAAGACATAAGCTACGAAGCCAGAACAATCGAACGCGGCAGGTGAGTCTCCGCCAAAAATGTATGGCACACCCTCGTACTTGGCGGCGACGTTCATGATCGTGACAGGGTCAAGTTTTGAATAAGGCGGGTTAGCCAAAAGAGCGTCGACCTTTGGGCTGTGATCGAACATCACGCTAGTCAGAAGTTGCTGACGCAGGATGGTTGCAGCGCTCACCGACTTATACGTGGCTCGCGTGTACTTCTCGAGGTTGACCGCTGCCACAGTCAGATTCTGGGTGTCAGCGCTCTCGGCAACAGCGACAGCATCGGTGGTGGTGAATCGAGACATAGCCGCTACGTCGGGGCTGAAGGCATAAGAAGGAAGAGCCGTTGTGGTGAAGAGTCCCAACGCAATGACCATGGTTATCGAAGACTTATATGGCCGAAGACGCTGATGTTTGGATTGTGCGAACTGGCGAACAATCGTTTCGCCTTCGACAGTGACTTCGGTTTCTAAAACTTTTTGGGCTTGAGCCATAGCCTTTTCGGCAACTCGGGCGGCGTTACGTTCGGCGCGACGAACTGAGCGAGACGATCTTGATCGTTCCGCTTCGCGCATAGAACGCCTGCTGCGCAACTCGAATTGTTCGAGGATGTTAACTTCAACATCTGCGCGGCGTCGGCCACTGGGCTTTTTCGCCAAAACAAACCTCCGAGGTTCGGTACCTAGAGTTTACCGCAGGGTCGTTTGAGATTCACCTTGCCAACTGTCTTGGTCAGGTAGTTCTCAGGTTGTTTTATTTCTGAACAAAAAGGTGCGCGGCCAAATCGTGGTCCAGGGCGATGCCATCGGTGGCTCCCGATTGAGTCACCAGGATGCGCCCGTGCTGGTGTTCAGCCGAGATTCGAGCACCGGGCACTAAACCTGCCTGCTTGAGGTCGGCCAGAAACTCCGGATCAATCTGCAACGGTTCTCCAATGCGGCTCAAGACCAAATCTTCGGCGCTTCCCGCCTCGGCAAGAACCGCGGTAAGGCAGGTGACCCCTTCGATGAAAGCGGGATTCGCCTCGATACCGAGTTCGTCAAGACCAGGAATCGGGTTTCCGTATGGCGAAACAGCTTTAGTTGAAATCAACTCGAGAATCTTGCGCTCAACCTGCTCGCTCATCACGTGTTCCCAGCGGCAGGCCTCTTCGTGCACAAACTCCCACTCGAGTCCGATGATGTCGGCCAACAGGCGCTCTGCCAGTCGGTGCTTGCGCATGACACGAACTGATTCGATGCGCCCCTGACCGGTGAGCTCTAGGTGTCGGTCATCGCTGACAACTACCAAGCCATCGCGAGACATTCGGTTGATGGTTTCTGAAACTGTTGGACCAGAATGGCCTAGACGCTCAGAGATGCGCGCGCGCATGGGAACTTGGCCTTCTTCTTCGAGTTCAAGAATTGTGCGCAGATACATTTCTGTTGTATCAATCAAGTCGGCCAAGGTTCACCTCAATTCGTTTCGACTGTGATTTTCATTCTGCCATCCGTTGCACCCGACGAACACCAGCCCAAGCCACGCTTGGCTAAACTTGACCCATGCCCGAAATCATCATTCCTTCAGAACTTCTTCCTGTTGACGGCCGCTTTGGCTGCGGACCATCGCGCGTTCGCCAAGCTCAAATCGCCGCCTTCGCCACTGAGGGAGCCAAGTTGATGGGAACCTCTCACCGCCAAGCACCGGTCAAGAACCTGGTGAAGCGCGTTCAGACGGGGTTAATGGACCTATTTCACAACCCAGATGGCTATGAAATCGTTTTGGGCAACGGAGGTTCGACTGCATTCTGGGATGCGGCCGCGTTTTCGCTGGTTGAGAAGAAGGCACAAAATCTTGTTCACGGAGAGTTTGGCGCAAAGTTTGCTACCTCACTGACCAACCCTTGGCTCGATGCGCCGACCGTAGTCAACGGAGAACCTGGTTCGCGCTCAGCGCTTAGGGCCGACGCCGGAGTGGACTCTTATGCCTATGCCCAGAACGAAACATCGACCGGCGTGGTAACCCCCGTTGAGCGACTCGCTGGTGTCGATGCCGGCGCTCTGTTTTTCACAGATGCAACTTCGGCAGCCGGCGGAATCGACTTTGATGCAACCCAAACCGATGTCTACTACTTTGCTCCACAAAAAAACTTTGCATCAGATGGCGGGCTTTGGTTTGCGCTAATGTCTCCGGCTGCCATAGAGCGAGCCGAGCGCATCGCGGCGAGCGACCGATACATTCCAGAATTTTTGAGCGTCAAGACCGCAATCGACAACTCGCGCCTAAACCAAACATTGAACACACCGGCAGTCGCGACGCTGTTTTTGCTGGCCGAGCAAACCGACTGGATCAACGAAAATGGTGGACTAGCTTGGGCTGATGCCCGCACCAATGCTGCCTCATCACACCTTTACGAATGGGCCGAAGCGTCGCAGTTTGCCACCCCATTTGTGAGCAACCCAGAGCACCGCTCGCAGGTTGTAGTCACGATCGACTTCGATGACTCGGTCGATGCCGCCGCGGTTGCCAAAGTGCTGCGCGCCAACGGCATCGTAGATGTTGAGCCTTATCGCAAGCTCGGACGAAACCAGCTGAGAGTGGCAACCTTCACCGCAACCGATCTGAGCGAAGTTCAAAGCCTCACTCAGTCAATCGACTATGTGGTCGGGCAACTCGGCTAACTTATGAGTGTGAAGCTGTTCGTCAAAGATTCAGAGCGCAAGCCAGACCCAGAACCGGTCAAGGTGAATGCTCGCGTTGCAGTTGTTGTCGGACTTATTGGCTGGAGCGTTGCTCTAGCGGTCTTTCTTTCTGCCCCAGCGACGGTTCCGGCGGGCAAATCGTGGTGGCCGATCACTTGCCTCTTCGGTCTCGGGCTTGGCATCTTCGCCTGGTTCAAGGTCGGTCGCCGCTAAATCGGCGGCCTCTTCGTCAACCGCTAGCGGTCCAACTTCTTCAAGCACATGCTTTTCTTCGTGCTCTAAGTCGTGTTCGACTTCGGACGCTTCAAAACTCTCATCAGGGTCGACCCAGTTGTCGTCAGATTCTTCTGAATCGTCATCCGAATCATCAGCACCTTCGAGTTCGGCAGCCTCAGCCGCCTCGGCGGCAGCCTGCGCTTCGAGCTCAGCCTGAAGAGCCTTCCAGTCGGCTAGACGCTCAGACCAAGGAACCCAGGCGGGTGCAACCAAGCTCTCTTCACCAGGAAGAAGCATGACCTCTGAAAGAGTTGGGTTCTTCGGGTCACCTTCAAAAAGAGTGACCGACCAGCGCCATCCAAGGTAGCCCTTTAGAGTGCTGGCAAAGATATATGAGACCGTGTTGTCGCCCTCATCAACGGTTTCGATGAGCGCACCAACCGAAGGGCTCTCGGCATAGGCCAAGGCGGCCTCGCGAGCGACAGCTTCGTGAGAAATTTTGTTAGTCATCCAGTTCGTCAGCAACCTTGCGCAGCAAAGCGGCGATCTTGCTGGCGTGAGCAGGCTCTGGCTGTTTGCCGCGGTTAAGGCTGGCACCCAAGTTGTCGAGCAAACGGATCAGGTCTTGAACAATAACCGACATCTCGTCGGCAGGCTTGCGCGAGCGGCGAGCCAGGCTGACAGGTGCTTCAAGAACGCGCACCGAGGTGGCCTGTGCGCCACGCTTGCCATCGAACAGGCTGAACTCCACGCGGCTTCCTGGCTTCACAACGGTAACTCCAGCAGGCAATGCGCTTGCGTGCAGATAAACCTCGTCGCCTTCGTCAGACGCGATGAATCCAAAACCCTTCGCTTCGTCGAAGAACTTTACTTTGCCGGTAGGCATGGCAACCTCTTTCAATAGTCGTTTTATTTTACCTTCTTGAAACCTCACCTGTAACTAGGCGCTTTGCAGCGGGTATTCTAGAAAGATGGCTAAAAAAGCATCAACACCTGAAAACCGTTTAGAAAACGTGCTCGCTTACATGTCTGTGGGAGTCATTGGCGCATCGATTATTTGCATCGCGATTGTGCTCATTTCTTATTACCTTGGTGTCGCAGAGCTTCCGGTAATCCTAAGGCTCGTGCCACTTATCGGCCTTCCGATTGGCATGCTGCTAATCATCACTCTCGTCATTGTTAGCGCTCGTCGCCGCGCTCGCGAAGCCAAGTAGCAGGGTCAGAGCGGTCATCGAATCATGAGCGAGGTGCTCGAGCTTGCTCAGCAGCTGCGTCTGCTAAGCGACGAAGAACTCGCTGGGCTGGTTCGCCAACGCCTGATAAACCCAACCCACCTAAAAGACTTTTTCGATCTCGCCGAATCTTTGCTGCAGCCCAAGAACCTTCAAACTTGGATAGCGGGACTCACGGCAAAAGAACTCGGCCAACTGAGCGAACCCGCCGGGCACAAAGATCCACTCATGGCTTTTCTGGCGCAGAGTGAAACCTTTGCCAGCACGCTGGGTGAAATGCGTCGTGCAAGCGCCAAGCAGGCAGCCAAAACTTCGGCAACTCACCCAGCCGAACAACTCGACGCGAATTCGTCGGCGCGCGACGGCGGCATCCGTGCATTTGAGACCTGCCAATCAATCACCGAAGTGGTTTATGACCTTGAACAAAGGCGAATCAAGCTCATCGGCAAATCGGGTGTTCCGATCGGAGAACTCAAACGACTTGGACTCCACCTCGGCAAAAGTGTTGATGAAGTGCGAGAAACATTCGAAGTTGCCGCTGCCGCCGAACTCATCTCTCAAGATGGCGAGCGCTGGATTTTGAACTCGCAATCTGCACTTTGGTTGTCTTCAAAACTCGGTTCACGCTGGGCGATTCTGTGTGACACCTGGTTGGCTATGGTCGGAGAATCGACCAGAGCTGAGCTCGCAAGTCAGTGGGCTTTGTCTGAGGGGCAGTCGATTTCGAGTTTTCTTGCAGAAATTTATCCGTTCGCCGACCAAGGCGCTGATTCGCGATTTGCAAAGATTGAACGGTTTGCCGAAAACATTGGGTTGACTTCCAACGGTTTTGCCAACCCGTGGATGGCTCATGTCGTGAATCGCGATAGCGCTTTGGCTCAAGCCGCAATTCAGCAACACCTTCCTTCTGAGCAAGAACGAATCATTGTCCAAGGAGACCTTTCGATAATTTCTCCTGGGCCTCTCAGCAACAGCGACGAACGAGAGCTGCGAGCATTTGTCGAAACCGAACAGGCGGGGCTTGCGTCTCGCTATCGCATTTCGGCTTTGAGCATCAGCCAGGCACTCGAAAGTGGCGTCAGCGCCACAGACATAAAAAACACTTTGACCCGACTTTCGTCGAACCCGCTGCCACAGCCAGTCGACTATCTGATCACCGACACCGTGAAACGCTTTGGCCGAATTCGCGTTTCGGTTGACCTCGGTCGCGGCGGAGCAATCGTTGCTTTTGACGACTCTCATCTGTGCACACAGTTGCTCAACGAGTCGAGCTTGAAGCCTTTTGGTTTTCGAGGCATAGACGCCAATGTGCTGCATTCCAAATACGATGCCGACGTGGTTTATTTTGGCCTTCGCGAGATCGGACAATTGGCAGTTCGGGTCGACAGCGAGGGCAAACTGGTCTCACCGCTGAAATTTGGTTCGCACTCGGTTGCCCAACATAGGCTCGACGGTCTCAACGACAGCATCGCTCGCTTTAGGGCTGCCGACGCCAGAGTAGCTCACAGTGGCGACGATGAGGCAATGCTTCGGCAAATACAACTGGCACTCAAAAACAAGGCAAACCTTCGAGTTGCCTATCTTGGCAAAGATGGCACCGAACACGAATTCTTGCTCGAACCGGTAGGTGTTGCCAACGGGCGTTTGCGTGCCCGCGACCGCAAGGCAGACCTTGAACGAACTCTTCCGTTAGCAAATATCATTCGACTCGAGTTGGCTTAGCCCAACAAAGATGTCGGCACGACGAATAGGCTAAAAGGATGACTGTTGGACCACTGATTGTTCAGAGCGACAAAACTGCTCTGCTCGAAGTCGATCACCCTCAAGCCGCTGATGCACGCCACGACCTTGCCGTTTTCGCAGAACTTGAGCGGGCTCCAGAACACATTCACACCTATCGCATCACCAAGCTTGGCCTGTGGAATGCCCGCGCCGCAGGTCACGACGCCGATTTCGTGCTCGGAGTGCTTGACCGATACGCGAAGTTCGCTGTGCCAACTTCGGTTCGCACCGACATCACCGAGACCATGAACCGTTATGGGCGGCTTGTGATCAAGCGCTCCCCCGACGGCGAACTTGAGCTAGTTTCTGACAGCCCGGCGATTTTGCTCGAGGCGTCGCGACACAAGAAGATGGCCGACCTGCTCGGTGGTCGCATCAGCGAAACCGCATTTCGCATTCAAGACTGGGCTCGAGGTGCGGTCAAACAAGAGCTTTTAAAACTCGGATGGCCCGCCGAGGACCTCGCCGGATACACCGAGGGCACACCTCACGAGATCACGCTGAACGAATCCAACTGGAGCATCCGTGGCTACCAGCGACAGGCGGTAGAGAAGTTCTGGGATGGCGGCTCGGGAGTTGTCGTTCTGCCCTGTGGCGCCGGAAAGACGATCGTTGGCGCAACCGCCATGACCGTGGCCAAGACCAACACTCTGATTCTGGTGACCAACACGGTTTCGGCACGCCAGTGGAAGGCCGAGCTGCTCAAGCGCACGTCGCTGACCGAAGAAGAAATCGGCGAGTACTCGGGTTCAATCAAAGAGGTTCGCCCGGTCACCATCGCGACCTATCAGATTTTGACCACCAAGCGCAAAAACGAATACTCGCACCTAGCGCTCCTGGATGCCAACGACTGGGGCCTGGTCATCTATGACGAGGTGCACCTGTTGCCCGCGCCGATCTTCAAGATGACAGCCGACTTGCAGGCTCGTCGACGCCTTGGTTTGACCGCCACTCTGGTGCGCGAAGACGGCAAAGAGGGTGACGTCTTTTCGCTTATCGGTCCAAAGCGATTCGATGCCCCGTGGAAAGAAATCGAAGCCCAGGGTTACATTGCGCCTGCCGAGTGTTTCGAGGTGCGCATCGACCTGCTCGACGATGAACGTCTTGACTATGCAATGGCCAGCCAGGATGACCGCTACCGCATCGCAGCCACCTCACCGGTCAAGATTCCGATCATTCAAAAGCTGATGCAGCAGCATGTCGGTGAACCAACACTGATCATCGGTCAGTACCTTGACCAGATTCACACGGTTGCCGATGCATTGCAGGTTCCATTCATCACGGGTGAAACTCCGGTGGATGAGCGCGAGGTGCTGTTCGACGACTTCAGACAGGGTCGCATCACCACCCTGGTTGTATCCAAGGTGGCGAATTTCTCGATTGACCTGCCGGAGGCATCGGTGGCGATTCAGATCTCGGGCTCATACGGATCACGCCAAGAAGAAGCCCAGCGTCTAGGCCGTTTGCTGCGCCCAAAGGCCGACCAGCGCAAGGCGACTTTCTATACCCTGATCGCTCGTGACACCGTCGACCAAGACTTCGCTCAAAACCGCCAGAGATTCTTGGCCGAGCAGGGCTATTCGTACCAAATTATCGACGCCGACACTATCAACTAACACTCAAGTGTTTATCAGGCATCTCTCAGCAAACTCTAGGATGCTAAACACATGGCAACTGAACCGATCAAAGTACTCGTCGTTGACGACGAGCCAAACATCCGTGACCTGCTCACCACCAGCCTGAAGTTCAATGGCTTTTCGGTCTATGCGGTCGGCAACGGAAACGATGCCGTGTTGGCCGCCGAAAAAGGCAAACCCGACATCATTCTTCTTGACGTCATGTTGCCGGATCAAAGCGGTTTTGCCGTCACCAAAAAGATTCGCGCGATGGGCATCGATGTTCCTGTGCTCTTCTTGAGCGCTCGCGACGAGACTGAAGATAAAATCACCGGCCTAACAGTCGGAGGCGATGACTACATCACAAAGCCTTTCAGCCTCGACGAAATCGTGGCACGCATCAACGCTATTTTGCGTCGCACACAGAAGGTCGAAACCGAAGAGAGCGTTCTCGAAGTCGGAGAGATTCTGATGAATGAAGACGCTCATGAGGTGTTCGTCGGAGGTCAGGCTGTTGAGTTCTCGCCAACCGAGTACAAACTGCTTCGCTTTCTAATGACCAACGCCAATCGCGTGATGTCTAAGGGTCAAATTCTTGACCACGTTTGGGAGTACGACTTCGGCGGCGAAATGGGAATCGTCGAGTCTTACGTTTCTTACCTGCGAAAGAAGCTAGACCCTCTAACCACCGAACCGGTAATCATTACCAAGCGCGGTGTCGGCTACATGTATAAGTCGAGCAAATAGGCCCCGATGTTCAAAAGGTTCTTCGATGCGTTGGAGCGAGTTTCACTGCGCTCCAGATTGACCGCACTTTCGGTCGCGCTTATCGGAGTCCTTCTTGCAGTTTCAAGCCTGGGAACGGTTGCGGTTCTTAAGACTTATCTGCTGCAAAGCCAAGACAACGTGTTGGTCTCGGCGGCGCAAATTCTCAAGAGCGAAGATCCGTCCCTGATTCAGGCGAGGTTGGCTTTTCGCCAGCTGCAGCTTCCGAACCTGCCGACGGACTATTTCATTGGTTTCAACGATGCCGCTGGCAACCTGATTCTGGGGCTTTCAGCGAGCACCAACGGAAAGACCGCTCCCCCAAACATCGTGAGCCTTGACCTGGTGCATGTGCTGTCGACCAAAGGGATGCCCTTTGAGGTTACGTCGATGGGCAAGTTCACAACCGACAATGAGGGTGCCGGTTGGCGCATCGTTGCCATGCCGCTCACCGCCACTTCTGGCTCAGTTGTCATTGCCCTTCCAACTGGCACCAATAACGGCCTAATCGGCCGCTACCGCGTTATCGGACTAAGCTTCTCTGCGTTGCTTCTGATCTTCAGCGGGCTGGCGGTTTACTTCACCATTACACGAGCGCTTCGTCCACTCAAAGAGGTTGAGCGCACGGCGGCCGCAGTTGCCGCTGGTGACATCTCTCGTCGTCTTCTAAACCACAATGGCGATACCGAAATCGCCCGCGTCAATCGTTCTTTGAACACAATGCTCTCGTCTATCGAATCTGCGATGTCAGATCGCGGCAAGACTTTGGCCCAAATGAGACGGTTTATCGCTGACGCGAGTCACGAGCTTCGCACCCCTCTTGTCTCGGTGCGCGGATACGCGGAGCTCTATCGTATGGGTGCGCTCAACGACAAAAAGAAGTTGGACGACGCAATGGAGCGAATCGAGTCTGAGGCCGTGCGAATGACCGGTCTGGTCGAGAGCCTTTTGGCACTGGCAAGGCTTGAAGAGACCGAGAAGCTTGATAAGACGCAGGTGAATCTGGTTGAAGTTTGCCAAGATTCAGCCAAGGATGCCACCGTGGCGGCAGGAACCAGAATAAAGATCACAAAGCTTGATGGCACCGACATCGAGTCAGACGCGGTTTATGCCATGGTCGATTTGAACGCCATCAAACAAGTGGCTATCAACCTGCTTTCAAACGCCTCGCGGTTTACTCCAAAGAATGCCGCAATCGAATTGGCATTGGGAGTCGAAGGAAAACGCGTGATCCTCGAAGTGCGCGACCACGGTGAAGGAATTCCAGCCGAGCTTCGAGACAAGGTATTCGAGCGTTTTTATCGAGCCGATAATTCTCGAAACCGCGAAACGGGTGGCAACGGTCTTGGGCTGGCCATTGTTAAGGCATTGGTCGAAGGACACAATGGAACTATTGAAGCCAAAGAAACCCCGGGTGGCGGAGCGACCTTCAGAGTGAGCCTTCCTGCCTAACAAACTCGTGAATCCAACGACAAGTTATCCACGGATTTTGCATTTCTAGCGAGCAGGTTTCTTATTGAGCGCACACTCTGTGCATGAGTCATTTCACAGTAGATAGCGAACAGGTTCTCGCTGCAAACGCACAAATCCAATCAACCATCGGTCGGTTACAAACCGAGATCAATGCGCTCCACGGTCAACTTCAAGGTCTTCAGTCTTCTTGGCAGGGAGTTGCGGCTAATTCTTTTCAAGATCTGGTCAGACGCTGGAGGGTCACCCAAACATCCGTCGAAACTCAGCTCGCCGAGATCGGTTCGGCTCTGGCAATGGCGGCCCAGCAATACAGCGAAATCGAGCAGGCAAACCTGCGGCTGTTCCTGTAACGGCCAAACAATCTTGTAGTTAAATAAAGCGCGGGCGACACCCCAAGGTATCGCCCGCGCTATTTATTTTAGAACTAGAAGTCCATGCCTCCACCAGGTGCAGCAGCAGGAGCTGCAGGCTCTGGCTTGTCGGCTACGACGGCTTCGGTGGTCAAGAACAGACCAGCGATCGATGCGGCGTTCTGCAGAGCAGAGCGAGTCACCTTCACTGGGTCGTTGATTCCAGCGGCAAGCATGTCAACATACTCTCCGGTGGCTGCGTTTAGGCCCTGACCTGAAGGCAATGATGCAACCTTCTCGGCGACAACACCTGGCTCAAGTCCGGCGTTGATTGCAATCTGCTTTAGTGGAGCAGAGATGGCCACGCGAACGATGTTCGCACCGGTTGCCTCGTCACCAGTTAGGTTCAGCTTCTCGAAGACGGTCTTGCCAGCCTGAAGTAGTGCAACGCCACCACCGGCGACGATGCCTTCTTCTACAGCTGCCTTAGCGTTTCGAACTGCGTCTTCAATACGGTGCTTGCGCTCCTTGAGCTCGACCTCGGTAGCCGCACCTGCCTTGATGACTGCAACACCGCCGGCAAGCTTTGCCAAACGCTCCTGCAGCTTCTCGCGGTCATAGTCGCTGTCGGTTGCTTCGATCTCTTTGCGAATCTGCTCGACTCGGCCCTTGATTGCAGCCTCATCGCCGGCACCCTCAACAATGGTGGTCTCATCCTTGGTGATGACAACCTTGCGAGCGCGACCAAGAAGGTCAAGAGTGGTGGTCTCTAGGCGCAGGCCGATCTCTTCTGAGATGACCTGTCCGCCGGTGAGAATAGCGATGTCCTGCAGCATGGCCTTGCGGCGGTCACCAAAACCAGGAGCCTTGACAGCAACTGACTTGAAGATTCCGCGAACCTTGTTCAGAACCAAAGTTGTTAGTGCTTCACCTTCGATGTCTTCAGCGATAAGCAACAGTGGCTTGCCGGTCTGAATAACCTTCTCGATGATTGGCAGAAGGTCCTTCATGTTTGAGACCTTCGAGTTGACGATCAAGACATACGCGTCTTCTAGAACTGCCTCTTGACGGTCTGGGTCGGTGACAAAGTAGCCCGAGATGTAACCCTTGTCGAATCGCATACCTTCGGTTAGCTGAAGTTCGATGCCAAAGGTGTTCGACTCTTCGACGGTCACAACGCCTTCGCGGCCAACCTTGTCGATAGCCTCGGCGATAAGTTCACCGATCTGGGTGTCTCCAGCAGAAATCGACGCGGTAGCGGCAATCTGCTCTTTTGAGTCAACTGGCTTGGCGTTAGCGATGAGCTGCTCGATCACTGCTGCAACAGCCTTCTCGATGCCGCGCTTCAGGCTGATTGGGTCTGCGCCAGCTGCTACGTTGCGAAGACCTTCGCGAACGAGTGCCTGAGCCAAAACGGTTGCAGTGGTTGTTCCATCACCGGCTACGTCGTCGGTCTTCTTCGCGACCTCTTTGACAAGCTCGGCGCCAATGCGCTCGAACGGGTCGTCAAGCTCGATTTCTTTAGCGATCGAGACACCATCGTTGGTGATGGTTGGGGCGCCCCACTTTTTTTCGAGAACGACGTTGCGTCCGCGAGGGCCAAGGGTCACCTTTACGGTGTCGGCCAGAATGTTGAGTCCGCGCTCTAGTCCGCGACGGGCTTCTTCATTGAAAGAGATGATCTTTGCCATTTTTGGGTTTCTCCGATGGTTCAGAATTATGTTTGATTAGCACTCTCTTGTTTTGAGTGCTAATCCCATTTTGGCACTCTAACCCCGAGAGTGCAAACGCAAAAACACACCTGTTAAAACAACAAAGCGCCATCCCGGAGGATGACGCGATGTTTAGTTCGAAAACTAGCCGAGGATGATGACGGCGTCGGCCTGTGGGCCTTTGTCGCCAGCCTTGACCTCAAATTCAACCTTCTGGTTTTCTTTGAGTTCCTTGTAGCCTTCTGACTGAATAGCTGACCAGTGAACGAATACTTCGCCACCGCCATCTTCAGTAATAAAGCCAAAGCCCTTTTCAGCGTTGAACCACTTTACGGTTCCAGTTGCCATGTGTTACTCCTGTTACTAATGATCAAACCCGGAGAATCCCGGGCAGAGTCGTATAGAACCTGAGTTACTACACGAAGCAAACGGCTGAAGGTATCAAACGTTCGTTTCTTTACGACCTCGCCTAACACTACCCGTCATAGTTGTTCACGCCAATAGCAAAGCAACAAATAAATGCACGGGTTTTTAAGTGTTATCGCCCCGTTACCAAGGCGAAAAGCTCGAATTATTTAAAGTCGGAGCCCAAGACGACAGTAATCGGGTCAGAATACGTGGCGCTCACCTGAACCTCAAACTTGCCCAACGTTCGCAAAAGCGACGTAGCAGCGGGCTGATAGGTAGACGCCGACACATAGACAATCGTGGTCTTGTGGCTAGCGCCATCGGAGAGGTTGTCGGCAGTTAGAACGTTCCAACCAGCGTCAAGCAACTTGTGCGCAACCTTCGAAGCCAAGCCATTGGCCTGGGTTGAGTCGAGAACGGTCACGCCGGTTTGCTTCATCGGGTCGGCGAAAGCCGAAACGGTTGGCGTCGAACCAGAGTCGAACTTCACGCCATTGTCGATCAGGCGAAGCGAGAAAAACCCGAGACCTGCAACCACAGCGGCAACGACGGCAACGCGAAGAAGTTCACGAGCACGGTCTCGCTTGGTGCGGCGAGCTCGGTGGCGACCACCGTGAGGTGCTACTGAATCAAACTCGTCGATCGGGAACTTTTTGGGCATGAATCCTGCTTGTTAAGGTGAGACAAATCTCACTGACTTAATATTGGCACGAGCAGAACGCATTAGGAGCACAAATGGGCTACGAAGTAGAAAAGACCGAAGAACAGTGGAAAGCTGAACTGACCGAGTTCGAATACCACGTGCTTCGTGAAGCAGGAACCGAGCGAGCCTACACCGGCGAGCTTCTCGAAGAAGAACGCGAAGGAATCTTTAACTGCCGCGGTTGCGGAGCCGAACTTTTTCGCTCAGTCGCCAAATTTGACTCACACTGTGGTTGGCCATCGTTCTACGAACCACAAAAAGACCACGCTGTTGAACTGATCGAAGACCGAAGTCACGGAATGGTTCGCACCGAGGTTCGCTGCGCGAAATGCGGTTCGCACCTAGGTCACGTATTCGAAGATGCTCCGCAAACGCCAACCGGCGACCGCTTTTGCATCAACTCGGTGAGCATCACCTTCGAACCAAAGGCATAGTCGCTTGGCTTTTCACAGAGCCGACACCCACAATGCGCTGGCTCTTTACAGAGCCGACACCCACCATGCGCTGGCTCTTTACAGAGCCGACACCCACCATGCGCTGGCTCTTTACAGAGCCGACTATGGGACTCGAACCCACAACCCCCGCTTTACAAGAGCGGTGCGCTACCAATTGCGCCAAGTCGGCATGTTCGGCAGCCCTCTCAGACTGCCGATGAACCTAATTTTAGGTTAGTTTGTTGGCGCCGCCCAAGCTGCGGCAACCCACTGCTCAAAGCGAGCCGGGCTGCCAAGATCGGCGGCGGTGTTCCAGGTGTACTTCTGACCGTTGACAACAATGAACGGGGTTCCGTCGACGTTCAACTGGGTGCCGGGAACCTTCTCGTTCAACGCCTTGTCGGTTGTCGTCTTGATCCAGTCACCAAAAGACTTGTCATTAATACACTTGGCGATTTGGTCAGCATTCTTAACCTGAACCTGCTCGGTGAACTTGATAAGCCCATCGTTCTCTGGTCCAGCTGTGTTCTCGGCAGGCTGGTGCGCGTAGAGCAAGTTGGTGTAGGTCAAGAACTTGTTCGGGTCATATTCCGAGACACAGATGGCCGAGTTGGCTGCACGGCTTGAGTAGGTGTTTGGCGAGGCGCGGCCATCCAAGAATGAAATCGGGTGATACTCAACAATCCATTCGCCGGCCTTGACCTTGCTCTCAATGAGCGAAGAGTTTGGAATGTCGAACGCCTGACAGATTGGGCACTGGTAGTCGAGATAAATCTTGATGACTGGCACGTTGGTGCCGATCGGGCCAGGCGTGTGAGTTGGCGTGTAGGCCTCGAGGTTGTTGCCGATTCGAATGCCGTTGTCATAGGTCAAGTTAGTTGGGGTCAGAC
>CAILJO010000125.1 GCA_903834635.1 uncultured Micrococcales bacterium
AAATTCAGGCTCGAGAGCGGTGTGCTCTGGCAAACCCAGCTCTTCGCCCTGATACAGGTACATCGATCCAGGCAAAGCGAGCGTAAACAACGATGCCCCTCGGGCTCGCCGCAACCCAAGTTCGCTGTCTGGCTGCGGGTCGTTCGGGCCGATGCCATCAGAGGCAGTGGGCCGCCCAACCACGCCACCCATTCGACTGGCGTGACGAATGATGTCGTGGTTCGACAACACCCAGGTCGATGGAGCACCCACGGCGTCGAACGCCTCGAACGATTCGTTGATCGAGTCAAACAGAATCTCTGGCTTCCACTCGCTGTCTAGAAAGCGAAAGTTGAACGTCTGGTGAAACTCGTCGGGTCTAACCCAAAGCGCCATGAACGAAAGCGGCAACACATATGCCTCGCCACACATCGCGCGCTCGCCGTCATAAGAGTCGAGAATCTCGCGCCACCGCCTGAAGATCGGGTGAACGCTTTCTTGAAACCACATCGGCGGCGAAGGCTCGCCCTCGATAAACCCAGCCCCAGCGCGCTCGACATCTGGGTGGTCGGGCAAGCCCGCAGCCTTGCCCATCGCGTGCGGCTGGTCGACCCGAAAACCGTCAACACCGCGGTCAAGCCAGAAACGCAGAATGGCCTCGAACTCGGCTTGCACAGCTGGGTTGTCCCAGTTGAGATCGGGCTGCGAAGAGTCGAACAGGTGGCAATACCACTGACCGGCAGAGCCATCGTCGTTGGTCACGCGCGTCCAGGCCGGACCACCAAACATCGACAGCCAGTTGTTTGGCGGCAACTCGCCACTCTCGCCGCGGCCGTCTTTGAAATGATAAAACTCGCGCTCGGCCGAACCCTCGGGCGCGGTCAACGCCCGCCGAAACCAAGCATGCTGATCGCTGGTGTGATTGGGCACCAGGTCGACCAACACACGGATGCCGGCGGCATGCGCCGCCGAAACCATCTCGTCGAAATCATCAAGCGTGCCAAAAAGCGGGTCGACATCGGTGTAGTCGCTCACGTCATAGCCGGCGTCTTTTTGGGGCGACCGCATAAACGGCGAAAGCCAGATAGCGTCGATGCCAAGCGATGCAAGTGAACCCATGCGCGATGTGATGCCCGGCAGGTCTCCCATGCCGTCACCATTGGAGTCGGCGAACGAACGTGGGTAGACCTGATAAATAACTGCTGAGCGCCACCACTCGCTGCTCGGTCTAGCCGAGTGGCGGGGTGCCGAAGAAACTTGCAGCACTAAGCCAGCTTGATCCACACGACCTGGTCGTGCTCGAGCTCGTGCTCAGCGGTGAGGTCAACCTGGGTGGTAACCAAAACTTCGCCAGCCGGAAGCTGGATTGGTTCTGGGCCAAAGTTGGCAATCACTGCGACGCCTGCATTCACAAATGCCAACGAGTGCTCATCGGTCAGCTCGGGAGCCCACCTAAAGTCACCGCCACCGAGGTTTAGGTCTTTGCGAACTTTTAGCAGACGCTTGTAAAGCTCGAGAGTTGAGCCAGGCACCCCGCGCTGCAGGTCGCGAGCGTAGCGCTTATAAGAGTCAGGTTGCGGCAACCAAGATTCGCCGGTCGAAGAGAAACCGTTCGACTCGTTGGTGTGTGCCTCCCAAGGCAGCGGCACACGGCAACCATCGCGACCAACGCGCTTGCCCTTGGTTCTGAAATAGGTAGGGTCTTGGCGATACTTGCCCTCTAGAGTGGTGTGCTCAGGCAAGCCAAGTTCTTCGCCCTGATAAATGTAGGCACCACCGGGCAGACCGAGCATGAACGCGGTGTTGGCTCGACCCTTGCGCAGACCAAGTGCCTCGTCAGGCTGGGCGTAGTCTGGGCCAATTCCGTCACCTTGAGGCAACTCGCTAGTCATTCCATAACGAGTGACGTGGCGAATCGTGTCGTGGTTTGAAAGCACCCACGTCGATGGCGCGCCGACTCCGCCGAAGGCCTCGAACGAGTCGTTGATGCTCTTGATCTGAGCCTCTTTGGTCCAGCCGGCAAACATGTAGCCAAAGTTGAAGGTCTGGTTGTACTCGTCTGGTCGAACCCAACGGGCCATGCGCTCGAGTGGTCCGCCGATCCAAGCTTCGGCAGCCATGGCGCGGTCGTCATAGCTGTCGATGATCTTGCGAAAACGTCGGTTGATTTCGTGAACCTCAGGCTGACCCCAATATGGGTTGGCAATCTCAAGTTCTTCGATGCTCATCTCGCCTTCGGGCTTGACGCCACCCATCTCGGTCGAGAACTGCTTGGTGTCAGGAAGCCCGTCGCGTTTGATCATGCCGTGGGCGACATCGATGCGGAAACCGTCGACACCTCGGTCAAGCCAGAACTGCAGAACCTTGTCGAACTCGTCGCGCACCTTTGGGTTGCGCCAGTTTAGGTCAGGCTGTGATGAGTCGAAGATGTGAAGGTACCACTGGCCCTTTTTTCCGTTTGGTTCACGGATGCGGGTCCACGTGGACCCACCAAACACCGATGGCCAGTTGTTCGGCTCTTTGCGACCGAAGAGACCTTTACCGTCTCTAAAGATGTACATCTCGCGCTCGGGTGATCCCTTTGGAGCCTTTAGTGCAGCCTGGAACCATTCGTGCTGGTCGCTGGTGTGGTTTGGCACGAGGTCAACGATGATTCTCAGGCCAAGCGAGTGGGCGCGAGCCAGCAGCGCATCGAAGTCGGCAAGTGTGCCAAAAAGTGGGTCGATATCTTTG
>CAILJO010000126.1 GCA_903834635.1 uncultured Micrococcales bacterium
ATTCGCCGCCATGGCCTTCTGCTCCGCATCCGCTTCTGCCTGGCGTTCGGAGTCTCGTTGCTGGTTGAACCAGTCGATAGCCTTGAACTGGTTCTCGTTCATGCGGCCAGGGTGGAATCCGATCGGCTTGACGCCATCGGGCAGCTTGATTCGGTCGCCAATCTTGGCAAGCACGGCCTTTGGAACATTGCTGAACCCGTAGCCATCTGGCAACGAGCCACCAACCATGTTGACCGGTGTTGCGGTGGTGATTAGTGAGCCGCCTTGCTCAACAGGCAGGAACATGCGGTTGATGTCGGCATGGAGTTGGTCACGCTCGGTCGGCTTCTTGCGGCCGATATTGAACGCAATCGGGGCTGTCGTGACTTGGTTAGTCGTTGGCATTCCTACATCGAGCTTCATCCGCGGCTGATTCGTTGTCACGTCGCCAATGGTCTGATTCGTGCTCACCGGCCCAATTAGGCTGTCCTGCTGCTGTTTCATGCGCATCAGCGCCTCACGCGACTTGAGAGCCAGAGCAGCCAGTGGCCCGTTCGCCATCTGGTTGTACTGTGAGAGGTCGTCAAGGGGGCTTTTGCTCATCCCGGCACCACAACTTTCGTCACGCCCTGGCTGATTAGGTGGATCACCAAATCACTAGCGTCACTGCGGCTGATTGCGACCGAGAAGCGGTGTTTCCCCGACTTGCTCGTGAACGTGATGGTTGCGAAGTCGTCATACAGACCGGTTCGCTCTTTGTCCAATAGGCAGGAAAAACCACGCCCCTCGATCGCTTTCCAGTACGCAGAAACCTGCGCACGTTCTTTGCGGTTGAGCTTCATGCCAAGCGCTGGCCTTTCTTCAGCTTGCCGCGGAATGTCGGCTTTGTGGGCTTGACGTACATCCGCACGAACTTTGTCGGCTTGACGCCCTTGCTCAAATGGCCCTTGGCCATCTTGGCCGAGGTCTTTCCGCTCTTGGGCTCGAACACGATCAGCCCTTCAACCTCTTTGCGCCGGCCTTGTAGCCAGCGAGCTTGCCGCTGCGCTTCTGCAACGCGGGCCCCTGCTCCTTGCGTTTGATCTTGGCCTTGATTGCCTTGCCGCCACTCGAAACCTTGCCGCTTGCCGGCGTGAAACTAAAACCTGCCATTTTGCTTGCTCCTGTTGCGTGACTCGTTCTTGCGAATGAGCCGTCGTTGTGTCCAAATTCGGGGCGGAAGTCCATCACTTCATGCCCGCTTCCCGCACCGTGGGCATTTGAGTCGTTGCACCTGTTCAACAAACTCACCACGTGGCAGGTCGGCATAGGGGCCTAACTCCTCTTCGCTCCTCATGCTTTTTAATCCGGCCGCATAAATCATCGTCGTCATTCGACCGAGTTCTCCACACAAACCATTTACCAGCGAATGGATCTTTTCAAGCACGGCGTCCTGCTTCATGTTTCTCTGGTTTATCTGGGTGATGTGGTTGATGAGGATCTTTTTCCTATGAATATCGCCCGATATAGTCTTGTTAATCGCCTTAAAGTTTTATGCGATGTTGATAATCCAGCAAGGGAGTTATCTCGTGAAATAGGCATTGAATACACATACGAAAACATGGAAGAATCGGAAAAGAGAAGTCAGGCTCTTTCTATCATCGATGAGCATGTCAGGATCTTGCAG
>CAILJO010000127.1 GCA_903834635.1 uncultured Micrococcales bacterium
CGCACCGAGCCGATAAGATCTGAATAGCCAACTCTGGGATTTCGTTGGATTCGTCAACAAACGCGCCGGTCAACTCTAACGATGCCAACAATGTTTCGAGCATATTCAATAACCATGCACTGAAGACCTAGACAGATGCCAAGCGTTGGAATTCGATTTTCGCGGGTGTACTTGAGTGCTCCCAATTTGCCTTCGATACCTCGAACGCCGAAACCACCTGGAACCAAAATCGCGTCAACGTCACTCAGCTGCGCATGCGCTCCCGCCTCGGTCTCACAGGTGTCAGAAGGAACCCACTTGATCTTGACTTTGGCATTGTTTGCAAAACCACCTGCACGGAGCGCTTCGGTTACCGATAGATAGGCGTCTGGAAGATCGATGTACTTTCCGACCATTGCGACGGTAACTTCATGTTTTGGCTCGTGTACGGCATCGAGAACACCCTGCCAACGACTCCAGTCAACTTCACTCGCCTGAAGCCCAAGGTGCTTGATGATGTATGAATCAAGTCCCTGGTTATTTAGGACTGTAGGAATGTCGTAAATACTCGATGCATCGGCCGCATTTATGACTGCCTGAACATCCACGTCACACATGAGGGCAATCTTGTTCTTGATGCCTTCTGGCAGCTCGCGGTCACTGCGGCAAACAATGGCATCAGGTTGAATTCCTATAGAACGAAGGGTCGCAACGGAATGCTGAGTCGGTTTGGTCTTTAGCTCGCCCGAAGGTCCAATGTAAGGAACCAGCGAGACGTGAACAAAGAACACATTGTCACGCCCAACCTCATGGCGAAGTTGGCGGGCTGCCTCAATGAAAGGTAGCGACTCGATGTCACCAACGGTTCCACCAACTTCGGTGATGATCACGTCAGGAACAGGCTCTAGATGCGCCTGAAGACGCATGCGTCGTTTGATTTCATCGGTGATGTGAGGAATTACTTGAACGGTGTCGCCAAGGTATTCTCCGGCACGTTCGCGCTTGATGACTGTGCTGTAGATCTGCCCCGTGGTCACGTTTGCCGATTGAGCAAGATTTATGTTCAAAAAACGCTCATAGTGGCCGATGTCAAGGTCGGTCTCAGCGCCATCGTCGGTAACAAAAACTTCACCGTGCTGAAAAGGGTTCATTGTGCCTGGATCGACGTTTAGATACGGGTCCAGTTTCTGCATCACAACACGAAGTCCTCGTGCAGTAAGTAGGTTGCCAAGAGAGGCTGCGGTCAGGCCTTTACCGAGGGATGAAGCAACACCTCCGGTTACGAAAATGTGCTTACTTGTACCGTGATCCATCGCGCCTGCCATGGAATTACAGCCTACCATTCACTCGGGTCGAGCATGACGACACGCACAGATTGGCTTCAATGAATGATTGAGTGTTAGCCGATTTCTTCTCGAGCATGCATGATCAACTCGGATGCGTGAGTGCGAGCACTCTCGGATTCGTTGAGTCCGGACAGCATTCTTGCAAGTTCATCAATTCGAGCGTCTTGGTCAAGTGAAACAACATCTGAAGCCGTGAATTCTGTGCTGACCGACTTCAAGACGCGCAGATGAGTGTTTGCGTAGGCCGCCACCTGAGCCAGGTGAGTGACCACAATAACTTGGGCCTGCTTGGCCAAACGAGCGAGCCTTTTGCCCACTTCTATTGCTGCCGCGCCCCCAACGCCTGCATCTACCTCATCAAAAATGAAAGTCGGCGCTTGTTCAAACTTGGCTAAAACGACCTCAATTGCCAGCATGATACGACTCAGCTCGCCACCACTTGCACCTTTACCGAGTGGGCGAGGTTCTGCACCTGGGTATGCAGCGAGTTGGATGCTGATCAAGTCTTTTCCGTTGACCGAATACTCAGATGCGTCGCTAACCGACACCACAAGGTTTGCACCCTTCATGGCAAGAGCTTCGAGTTCTGCAGTTACCTGTTCTTCTAATCCACGGGCTGCGGCGGTTCTTATGCGACTTATTTCTTCGGCGAGAGATTTCAGAGAGATTAGCTCAGCTTGGACAGTCTCGTTGAGTCTGTCGATGGTTACCGATGAAGAATCAAGTTCTAGCAGTCGGTTCGACGCGTTTTCTCGATAACTCAGAACGTCGGAATACTGCGGCCCATACTTTCGAATCAGGTTCGCAATATCGGCTCGACGATTTTGAATGGTCTCTAGCTCGGCCGCCGTGTTTCCTTCAAGGGAAGCAAGGTAACCATTGAGTTCGGCAGCCGCATCGCCCAGTTGGTAACCTATTTGCTTCAGGTTTTCAACCTGCGAAGCCAATACGGAATCATGCGCAGAAACCTGCTCCAAGGCCCTTCTAGCTAACCCAAGTTGCGAAATGACGTCGACAGTTTCAAATCCCTCGGCAGAAAGCGCCTCGTGAGCCGCAGTTACCGAAATGCGAATATCTTCAGCATTAGTCAACCTTGCTGCCTTTTCTGCAAGTTCGATATCTTCATTGGGTAGCGGATCAATTCGCTCGAGTTCAGCCACAGCTTCACGCAAGGCATTCGCTTCATCCAATCGAGCACGAAGTTCGTTGGTGATCCTGTTTAGTTCAGATGCCGCTGCCTTCCACGCTGCAAAGTGAACACGATAAGTGAGCAGTTTCGAAGCCAGTTCTGGGCCAGCGAAGGTATCTAGGGCCTCACGCTGGGCGGTGGCAGACTTGAGCCTTATTTGATCTGCCTGACCATGAACCACGACCAGGTTCTCGCCAAGTTCCGAAAGCAGCCCCACTGGCACGGAACGACCGCCAACTGCAGCTCTAGAACGCCCCTCGGTAGAGACCGACCGGTTCAAAATGAGTTCATTTGCTTCGATGGTTGCGCCAGCTTCGGCAGCCCGTTGAGCAGCTACCGAATCAGGCTCAATCAACCAGCGTCCTTCGACAAAAGCCTGCTCTTGCCCCTGACGAACAACCGCAGAGTCTGCCCTCTCACCCAGAAGCAAACCAAGGGCGCTGAGCACCATGGTTTTTCCTGCGCCAGTTTCGCCAGTTAGAACGGTCAACCCCGAACCAAAAGGCAGCCGGGCCTCTCGAATGACGCCCAGGTCTCGAATGTAGATCTCTTCAATCACAGCAAAACCTAGTTTGAACCTGAATCCGGGCCACGCCATCCTGATACTGGCAGCGAGAACTTGCGAACTAGCCTGTCTGTGAATGGTCCCTGCCTAAAGCGAGCCAACTGCACAGGAATATCTGAGCGACGAACTTCGACACGAGCCCCCGGTGGCATTTCATAACTTCGTCGACCGTCGCACCAAAGCACTCCAGACCCAGCGGATCTTTGCATTACTTCAACAGCCAAAAGCGAGTTCGGGCTTATCACCAACGGGCGAGCGAAAAGCGCGTGGGCACTTAGCGGGACTAGCATCAAGGCCTCTACTGAAGGCCAAACAATCGGACCTCCGGCCGAGAACGAATATGCCGTGCTGCCAGTTGGCGTGGACATGACAATTCCGTCGCAACCGAACGACGAAAGTGGTCGCTTATCAATTTCAACAACTACTTCGAGCATGCGCTCACGAGCGCTTTTTTCTACGGTGGCTTCGTTCAGAGCCCAGGTTCGAAAAACTTCGGCCCCGTGCACAAAAACCCGAACATCCAAAGCCAAACGTTGCTTGACCAGATAGTCTTTCTCGACGACTCGATGAACGGCATCTCTAAGGCCGTCGCGCTCAGATTCGGCAAGAAATCCAACATGTCCAAGGTTGATACCAAGCAGTGGAGTAGCGGCATCGCGAACAACCTCGGCCGCCTTTAGAATGGTGCCGTCTCCACCTAGAACCATGACAACTTCAAGGTCTTCGAGTTGGGCTCCGACACCCAGCTCAACAATCTTTGCCACTGCCGAATTCGGGGCAACATGGCTGCTAGAGAAGGCAATCGTGTCAGAAAGTTCTTCGGCGGTCATTACAGGCGTGATACCCGCTTCAACAAGCTGGGAGCAAACTTCTTGACTGGCAAGAAGCGCGTCTTCGCGACCGGTATGTGTAACTACGAGCACAAATCTAGACATCACTTGCCCTCCTTGGCCAACGAGTCAATCCTGTCGTTCCATTGTCCCGAATTCAGTGGTTCTTTGGCACTAATCCACAGCACATACTCAATGTTTCCATGGGTTCCTGGCAATTCAGATCTAACTAGGCCGCGGATGCCGCATCCGAGTGAATTGGCGTGATCGACGACCTGACGAATGGCGCTCGCTCGAAGTGGGTGGGAGTTTACGATTCCATCGGCTTGAAGTGACTGCTTTCCAACTTCGAACTGCGGTTTGACCAAGAGAACAAGATCGGCCTTGGGCGCGACAGAAAGGATTTGCTCCATGACCAGAGTCAAAGAAATAAATGACAGGTCAGCTACCACAACATCGAAATTTGTGCTCGGATGCCCCAGGCGTGACGCCAGAGTTTCGGGGCTAAGTTCGCGAGCATTGAAGCCTTCGATTGAGGTCACGCGAGCATTCTCGGCTAGCTCCGGAACCATCTGGTCGTGGCCAACATCGATGGCTACGACGTGGCTGGCTCCTCTTCGCAAGAGTACGTCGGTGAACCCTCCAGTAGAGGCTCCGACATCTAATGCAGTTTTGCCAACAATTTCGAGTTCGCCAAACACATCTAGCGCCGATGCCAACTTATGCCCCGCTCGCGAAACATAATCAGTTGCCGAAAGAACTGTCAGCTTTGCGTCGTCACCGATTTCTTGAGAAGCCTTGCGAACCGCCTTGCCGTTCACCAATGCACGGTTCGCGTCGATCAGCGAGTGCGCCTGAGTTCTCGAGCGGGCCAGACCACGCTCTACGAGTGCTACGTCGGCACGCATTACTTGCCTTCGGTTTGTTCGAGGATTCGCTCAAGAGTTGCGTGCAATGCTCGATAGGCCTCTGGCTGCTCTTCGGCAGGCAGAGATTCTATGCGAGCGAGCTCTGCAGTTATCTGAGCGTTGAAGTCTTCTGACATTTTTCCTCCAAGTAAAGCCTATTCGTAAAGCGCTGGCTCGACATCGAGACCGTAAATCGGTGTAGACGAATTCCAGATGACCGCGCAGGCCGCCTTTAGAGCCGCCAATGACCGTGGGTTTCCTTCGATAACTCGAACATTGCCGGCTAGAAGTTCAACCGTTACTCCACCGCAGGAGTAACCTCGCTTGGTTTTCTTGGGCGCTTCATAAGGCTTGTGAAGTTCAAGTAGTGACGACAATACAAAAGTTGGCCGTCCATCTTGCTTGATGCCAAGCAGTTCTTTTCGGGTGCTAACGCCGGTTAGAACCAACGCCGATTCAAGCCCAGCGCGATTCGCTCCAACGATGTCGGTGTCGATTCGATCACCAACAAAGAGAGCGCGTTTGCTAGCGAAGTGACTAGTTGCAGTCTTGAAAATTGCCGGTTCGGGCTTGCCCGCCACGATGGGCAGGATTCCGACGGCAGTGTGAACGGCCGAAACCAAGGTTCCGTTGCCTGGCGCGAGACCACGTTCCTGTGGAAGTGTCCAGTCCTGGTTGGTCGCAACCCATTTAGCGCCGTTTTGAATCGAATACGCCGCCTCTGCGAGGTGCTTCCAGGCTACATCGGGAGCAAAGCCCTGAATAACGGCAACGGGCTTGTCATCGCTAGAGTCAACAAGCTCGAAACCTCCGTCAAGGACTCGCTTTCGAAGACCTTCACCTCCAACAACAAGCACTCGAGAAGCGGGTTCAATCATGGTCGCGAGCAGCTCAACGCCGGTTTGCCCCGAAGAAATCACATCGTCCGGAGCACATTCGATGCCAAACCCAGCAAGTTGTTCACTGATGGTTTCTGGCCTGCGTGAAGAATTGTTAGTCACATAACCAACACGGATGCCTTCGGCTTGAACCTTGTGAATCGCTTCAACGGCACCATCGATCGCCTGAGCGCCTTCATAAATGACCCCGTCAAGATCTGCAAGAAGAGTGTCATACGCTGAAATCAGGCTAGCGGCCACGGCTGCCTCCAGGGCGACCTCCACGAGGAGCACCGCCAGCAGGTCCGCCAGGGCGGCCACCACCACGTGGTCCCCCAAAACCTCCACCAGGGCGACCTCCACGAGGGCCACCGAAACTTGGACCGCCGGCTCCTGGGCCGCGTGGTGCGTCGCCGTCACGACGCGGAGGGCGAGGTGCGTCGCCGTCGCGACGAGGAGGGCGAGGCCCATCTGCGTCACTTCGTGGACGGAAGGGCTTGTCTCCATCACGACGAGGAGGGCGCGGTGCGTCACCGTCACGACGAGGAGGGCGCGGACCGTCAAAGTCGTGCTCCACACGCTTAGGACGATCTGCAGCAGTTGGCAGTTGAATCTCTTCCAAAATCACGAACTCTTCGTCTTCTGGAGACAGCTTAGGAGCAAGAGCCTTCTCGGCGCGCTCACCAAGCTCAAGCCATTTCTTCGACTCGGCATCGCGACCGAGAACCTCTAGAGTGTCTCCGTAGGCAAAGAAAAGGGCCGGCGAATAATCAAAAACCTTGCTTGGATCGAGTTCGAGAATCTCAAGCTCCGCCAGAGCAAGCTCATTCTCGCCGAGGTCTAGCCTTGCACCAGACATTGCAATTGCCAGTTTGACTCTGGTTTCTGGGTCAAGTTTGCTACGGTCAACCGCGCGACCCATCTCAAGACCCTTGGCAGGTCTGCCTAGTCCTCGCTCGCAGTCAACCATCATTGGAACATGTGCGTTGGAACCGGTCATACGGCGGTGAGAAAGCAACTCACGAAGAGAAAGAGCCCAGTCTTCGACTGCGTAGGCAGTAACACCTACGGTTTCGCGAACTACTGCGATACGGCCAGCTCGATTTACTGCGGCCACGGCGTGGGCATGAGCCAACTGAGGGTCTTGGTCGAACAATAGTCCGGCCATAGCAAGGTGTCTGGCTGTCATTTCGGCGTTTTCAGCAGTCAAAGTCTTGAGCTGCACGCGAACCTGCATGGCTAGGTCTTCTGCGGTAATTTCCTCTGGAATCAGAGGGCTTTTCGGGCGATCGGCATTGATCGGTCGATCTACGCGCTTCTGCCAATCCGGGCGGTCTGGTTGCTGGTCAGCGCGCTCACGATCGCGGTGATTGCGCGAAGGTGCATCGTCACGCCTAGCACGATCGTTTCTACGGTCGTTCGAAGCGTTGTCTCTGTCGTTCATGATCTCTCCGATTACGATGTTAAATAAAAAATGGCCACCTCGAAAGGTGGCCATTTTTCTAAATTAAGTCCGGCGGTGTCCTACTCTCCCACAAGGTCACCCTTGCAGTACCATCGGCGCAGGAGGTCTTAGCTTCCGGGTTCGAAATGTAACCGGGCGTTTCCCCTCCGCTATGGCCGCCGAAACACTATTGAGTTATGTGAATCGATGATCAAACGTTAGTTTGGTCGTGATTCCCGACCATACCTCGGGAACCACATAGTGGACGCAAGCAAAAGTGTTATCAAGTCATTGGCTTATTAGTACCGGTCAGCTCCATGGGTCTTTAG
>CAILJO010000128.1 GCA_903834635.1 uncultured Micrococcales bacterium
AAGAAGCTCAACCGTCGCTACGCCGAACTCAGCTCAATCGTTGCTGCCTATAACCAGGTCAACGAAATCGCTGAAGACCTGGCAGCTGCCAAAGAATTGGCCAAAGAGGATGACTCCTTCGCCGACGAAGTTCCGGCTACCGAAGAACGTCTAGTCGCTGCTACCGAAAAGCTTCGCCGACTTCTGATTCCTCGCGACCCAGATGATGGGCGAGACGTAATCATGGAAATCAAGGCTGGCGAAGGCGGCGCAGAGTCTGCTCTTTTCGCAGCCGACCTATTGCGCATGTACATTCAGTACTCAAATGCCAAGGGTTGGAAGACCGAGATTCTCGACAAAAACGAGAGCGACCTTGGTGGCTATAAAGACGTTCAGTTGGCAATCAAATCCAACACCACCGATCCTGCGCAAGGCGTTTGGGCGCATTTGAAGTACGAAGGTGGTGTTCACCGCGTTCAACGAGTTCCCGTAACCGAAACGCAGGGGCGCATCCACACCTCGGCTGCTGGTGTTCTGGTTTTTCCTGAAGTCGATGAACCAGAAGAAGTCGAAATCAGTCAGAATGACCTGCGTATCGATGTTTACCGCTCATCTGGTCCTGGCGGCCAGTCGGTGAACACAACCGACTCGGCAGTTCGCATCACTCACTTGCCAACCGGTATCACCGTCGCAATGCAGAACGAAAAGTCGCAGTTGCAAAACCGCGAGGCCGCAATGCGCGTGCTGCGTGCGCGCATCTTGGCTGCTCAGCAAGAAGCTATCGAAGCCGAGCAGAGTGCGGCACGCAAGTCGCAGGTTCGCTCAGTTGACCGTTCTGAGCGCATTCGCACCTATAACTTTCCTGAAAACCGCATCGCCGACCACCGCACCGGCTACAAGTCATACAACCTTGACCAAGTCATGGATGGCGCACTTGAGCCAGTGGTTCAGTCGGCAATCCAGGTCGACGAGGAAGCCCGACTAGCCGCGCTAGGCAACAAGTAATGGCTCTGGCGGCTCTGATTGCCAAGGCTGCCAGTGACTTCAGTGCTGCCGAAATCGAATCGGCCCAGGTCGATGCAGAGTTGATTGCGGCGCATGTGCTGAACATTTCAAGAGGTGAGCTGCAGGCTCGCTTAGTGGTTGGCGAGATCAAACTCACGTCAGAACAGACCGAACAGTTTCAGAACTTTGTTGCACGTCGCGCGGCGCGCGAACCTTTGCAGCATCTGACCGGTGAAGCCCATTTTAGAAACATCACCCTCAGGGTGGGCAAAGGCGTCTTTGTGCCGCGCCCCGAGACCGAGTTTGTGACAGGCCTCGCAATCGAAGACGTCAAGGCTCGACAACTAGAACATCCCATCGTCGTAGACCTGTGTGCAGGTTCTGGGGCAATCGGATTGGCAATAGCCAGCGAACTTCCGAGTGCGAGAGTTTTTGGGGTCGAAAAATCTCCTGACGCCATCGAATTCACTCGTGCTAACTATTCGGCGATAGCTCCCGAAAATGCAACCATTTCGCTTGGCGACATGGCCGATGCCTTTCCTGAGCTCAATGGAACAGTAGATTTCGTAATCTCGAACCCGCCATACATTCCTGCCGACATGGTTCCGATTTATCCCGAAGTTGCGTTGCACGACCCTGCTTTGGCGCTTTACGGCGGAGCCGACGGGCTCGACCTTATACGTGTGGTGAGCGATGTGGCGAAACGGCTGCTTAAGAGCGGGGGAGGGCTGGCCATTGAACACGCCGACATGCAGGCCGAGCAGGTGCGCCAACTACTATTGAACGATGGGTGGAGACTAGTTCAGACTCACCAGGACTTCAACGGCCGTGACCGCGCGGCAACCGCTATACGCTAGACGCTGATTCGCAAACAGGAGGTGACATGGAGCGCATTTATGACTGTTCCGTAGACACTCAGCTGTTGACTGGAATGCGCCTGGCAAAGATCGCCGTAGCGAGAGCCGAACTCGTTGTTCTACCGACCGACACCGTCTATGGGCTGGGCTGCGACGCCTTTTCGCCCGCCGGAGTCAGGGCGCTGCTAGCCGCGAAAGGGCGAGGGCGTCAATCTCCGCCACCTGTGCTCATTCCGAATCTCAACACCCTAGCCGCTTTGGCCGAGTATGTGCCTGCGGCTGCCATCAAGTTGGCCGAGGCTTTCTGGCCAGGTGCGTTGACCATAATTCTTCGCTCGCAACCTTCGCTCAGCTGGGACCTCGGCGACACTAACGGCACCGTTGCGGTGAGAATGCCGGACCACAAAATAGCTCTTGCTCTTCTCGAAGAAACCGGCCCTTTAGCTGTTTCGAGCGCAAATCTAACCGGTGAGCCTGCGGCAACAACAGCCAAAGCTGCTCACGATTACTTGGGTGACAAGGTTCAGGTTTATCTCGATGGGGGTCAAAGCCCCAAAGGTGAGTCTTCGACGATTCTTGATCTAACCGATTTGTCAGCCGACCCAGAAAATCCAAACGGCAAGATTCGCGTGGTTCGCAAAGGTGCGCTTTCTTTGGATGCAATTCGCGAAATAGTCGGCGACCTGATGGATGAGGCAGAGTAGTGCGCGCCTATCTATTGATGATGGCCATCGCTGCCGTCGTGACATTCTTTGCAACGCACGCTGTGCGCCGCTTCGCAGCCAAACGCAACCTCCACATTGCCATTCGCGAGCGCGATGCCCACAGCACACCAACGCCTCGCCTTGGTGGCATTGCCATGTATCTCGGCTTCTTGGCCACCATCCTCATCGCCTGGCCACTCGGGTGGTTCTCTTCGGTCTTCGCCAACCCTGGCCAAGTTATTGCGATTGTTGTTTCCGTCACACTAATCGCGCTGGTTGGAGTGCTCGATGACCTGTATGACCTTGACTGGACACTAAAGCTTGCGGCTCAGTTTGTGGTTGGTGGCTTGCTCGCTTGGCAGGGCGTTCAAATAGTTTCGCTTCCAATCTCGGGTCTGACCATCGGATCATTCGGAACAAGCCTGATCAGCACCGTTTTCATCACCGTTTTGGTGATGAACGCTGTCAACTTCATCGACGGCCTAGATGGGTTAGTTGCCGGTGTGGTTCTAATCGGCACGGGAGTATTTTTCGCATACACATACCTTCTGGCGCAGCAAACTTCACCGACCGACTACTTCAGCCTCTCTGGGCTGTTGTCGGCGATCATCATGGGAATGTGTATCGGTTTCTTGCCGCACAACTGGCACAAGGCAAAAATCTTTATGGGCGACAGCGGTGCCTACCAACTTGGACTGTTGATGGCCATTTCGGCGCTCGCCGTTACAGGGCAGGTCGATGCTGGCGCCGTCACTAAAAATGCTCTACTGCCCGCTTTCATCCCGCTTCTTCTGCCGCTGGCTATTTTGATTCTTCCCTTGCTCGACTTTTCGTTGGCGGTTGTTCGACGCATGAGGGCCGGACTTTCACCGTTCGCCGCTGACCGCAAACACATTCACCACCGTTTGCAAGATTTTGGCCACAGCCATCTGGGTGCCGTGTTGGTTTTTTACGCCTGGACGACCTTGATTTCTACCTCGTTCTTGTTGCTGTTTTTCTATCCTGGTTGGCTGGTTGCCATTTACTTTGTAGTCGGCTTGCTCGCCTGCATGCTTTACACAGCTTGGCCGTTGATCGCCAGGCGTCGCCAAACTGCCAAGTCCAAATAAAGAAGGCCTCGTCATGTCACGTGCTTCCACCTCAGCCGCCATCTTCAAGACGGTAATAATCCAGGGCATCCTGTTGTCAATGGCCATTGCTGTCGTCGGCGGAGCCGCGGCGTTCTTTGCGGTTGGCATGAGCGGGCTGATCAGCGCGTTCATCGGCGCAGGCCTTGCTGTTGCATTCACAACTTTGACGGCGTTAGCGGTTTGGCTGGGCGGCAAGCTTCCTTTGGGCGGCTTCTATGGAGTTGTGCTCGGCGGTTGGCTTCTCAAGGTCATCGTTTTTATCACCATTTTGGCTGTTTTGAACCACACGGATGGCCTCAGCCGACCAACGATTTTCTTCACGATTGTTGCCTCGGTGCTGGGTGGTTTGGCAATCGACGCTGTCGCGGTTTTGCGTTCGCGGGTGCCGGTCGTCGAAGGTTAGTTTTTTCTATAAAAAACTTGAGCCTTTGAGCCTTTTTTGTAGGCTTTGGGCGGTTTGGATAATGCTAGACTTTAGCCATCACCAAAAGAGATTTTTTCTGAGGTGAACCACGCTGTAAATCGCCGCAAGGCCTCAAAATCTTGCCCCGAAACAGGAGTCTAAGCTGCTTACTCACGTCTTGAACCTGCTCTCAGTAGCAACGTCTTCGGACTCAGGTAACGGCTTTCACGCGCCTAGCATCGACGAGTTCTATCCAGAGGTAATCGCGTTCGCCGGTACCCCATTTGCTTTGAACCGAATCATGTTGATTCGTTTGATCGTCGTAGCAGTTCTGTTGGTCACTTTCTGGTTGGTTTCAAACGCGTTCAGCAAGTCGATCAAGACCAAGAACTTTGTGCCAAGCAAGTTTCAGCTGCTTGGTGAAATCGCATTGAACTTTGTTCGCACCAACATTGCCCACGACCAGCTCGGCAAAAAAGATGGCGACCGCTTCCTGCCACTGCTAACCGCAATCTTCTTCATCGTGGTCGGCATGAACATCACCGGTATCGTTCCAGGCTTCAACATCGCCGGCACGTCCTTGATTGGTTTGCCAATCGTTCTAGCTGTAGCCGCCTATCTCACGTTCATTTACGCCGGACTAAAGAAGCACGGCCTCAAGTTTTTCACCAACGCTCTGTTCCCAGCCGGTGTGCCGCTGCCTTTCTACCTGCTGGTTACGCCAATCGAGTTCCTCTCCACCTTCATTCTTCGCCCGGTCACTCTGGCTCTTCGTTTGACCATGAACATGATTGCCGGCCACTTGTTGCTGGTGCTGTGTTTTTCTGCTACCTCGTTCTTCTTGTTCGAAGCCCAAGGCTTTTTCAAAGCCTTTGGTGCTGGAACATTCCTGTTCGGATTCGTCTTCACTCTCTTTGAGATGTTGGTCGCATTCCTGCAGGCATACGTCTTCACTCTGCTAACGACTGTTTACATTCAGCTGTCGCTAGCAGATGAGCACTAAGAACTAGCAACCGCTAGGTCTTAAACCACGGAAGGGAAATACAAAGTGGACGCAACCACCGCAGCCGGCCTCGTCGGCAACATCGCAGTTATCGGCTATGGCCTCGCAGCCGTAGGCCCAGGCATCGGCGTAGGTCTAGTAGTTTCAAAGACCATCGAGTCGATTGCTCGCCAGCCAGAACTTGCTGGCCGCCTACAGGTCACCATGTGGCTTGGTATCGCCTTCACCGAAGCGCTAGCGCTTATCGGTCTGGCAACCCCATTCATCTTCGCTGCGTAATTTCAGCGACTGAAAAAGGATCCAAAGCGTGATTACAAGAATTCTTGCTGCAACGGAAACTCCAAATCCGTTGTTGCCAGCTATCCCAGACCTTTTCTGGTCTTCGGTTGTCTTTGTGATCTTGCTCACCTTCTTCTGGATCAAGGTTCTGCCTGGGTTCAAGAAGACACTGGACGAGCGCACCGAGGCTATTGAAGGACGTTTGGCAGCAGCCGAACGTGCTCAGGCTGAAGTCGCTGAAAAGACTGCCGAGATCGAAAAGGCTCAAGAGAACTCTCGAAGTGAGGCTGCCGCTATTCGCGAGCAGGCCCGCGCCGAGGGTGTCGCTATCCTTGCCGAACTCAAAGAACAGGCAAACCAGGAGGCGGCGCGTATTGCTGCCACCGCCAAGGCACAGATCGAGGCAGAGCGTCAAGCCGCTATCGTCTCGCTTCGTGCCGAAGTTGGCACCCTGGCTATTGACCTTGCGTCTCAGGTAGTCGCAGCCAGCCTTAAGAACGACAAGGTCGCAACCGGCGTTGTTGACCAGTTCTTGGCTGACCTCGAATCCAGCGAAAAGGCAGGCAAGGGCAAATAATGGCTAGCTCGACCAGACAGGCGTTAGTCGCCGCCAAAGAAGCGCTAAACCCGCTTCTAAAAGGCGCTGACCTCGCTTTCGCCGAAGAACTGCTTTCTATCGGAAACGCAATCTCTTCGTCGATTCAGTTGCGAAACATCCTCTCGGACCCTTCCGGGGAGGACAAGTCAAAGCAGGGTGCGCTCAATGCCGTTTTCGGCAAGCGCGTCAGCAAAGATGCCTTGGCTTTCGCACAGACCGTGTCTGGTCTCCGCTGGTCAAAGGGCTCCGATCTAGTTCGAGGCTTTCAGGAGCTCGGTGTTTATGCCGTTGCTTCGATCTCATCGAAGAACTCGAAGCTCTCTGCCCTAGAAGATGAACTCTTCTCGCTGCGCCAAGTGATTGATTCGGATCACGAACTTCAGCAGGCTTTCTCGTCGCGTCAGGCTGACCTTGGCTCAAAGGTGGCTCTCATCGAGTCGCTGACCAAGGGCAAGCTTGCGCCAGAGGCTAGCCTGTTGGCAAAGTACGCAGTGCTGGCCACCGGAGCACACAAGCTCAGTGCCGTTCTCGAGAAGTTTGGCAAGCAGGTCTCCGAGGTTGCAAGTCGTCTGGTGGCTACCGTCACCGTCGCGCAGCCTCTAACCGCAGCCCAGCTAAAGAAACTCGATGACTTGCTGGCTAAGGGCTACGGCCAACAGCTAAACCTAAACGTCGAGATCGACCCAAGCATCCTCGGTGGTGTGAAGGTTCAGGTTTCGGGTGAAATCATCGACGGCAGCGTTGCTAGCCGTCTAAACCAAGCAAAGTTGCAGCTCGCCTAGGCGAACCAAGACCAACCGGGTTTCGGCCCAGAAGATAGAGGAACGAGATGGCAGA
>CAILJO010000129.1 GCA_903834635.1 uncultured Micrococcales bacterium
CGCAACGGTGGCGCCGAGATTGTTGCGCTGCTAAAGACCGGTTCTGCTTATTACGCTCCATCGGCTGCCGTGGCACGCATGGCCAAGGCCGTGCACGAAGACTCGGGCGCTGTGTTCCCAGTTTGCGCATGGGTTGACGGCGAATTCGGCATCTCAGGTGTCTATCTCGGTGTTGAGGCTCAGCTCGGCAAGGGCGGAATCAAGAAGGTCGTTGAGACCCCGCTTGACGCCGACGAGTTGGCAGCTCTAAAGGTTGCCGCCGAGGCCGTGCGCGCCAAGCAAGCAGACATCGAAAACCTCTAAGTCTTGGGCGTGGCAGCGAAATAACGCCACGAAAAATCGTGTTAGCCTACAAGGCTGGCTCGAATAGCGCCCACACGTGTTTCACCCGGAAACCGTAAAACTTTAAGGCTTTAGATTGTCTGAAACGACTCAGAAGCGCGGAACGATCCGCACGCTCCTGCGCATTTTCCCTTTCACCAAAAAGGCGCTTCCGCGAATCATTTTGGGCACCGTTGCGGCTCTTGCCGCACACATGCTCGCGCTTTCGATTCCAAACTTCCTAAAGAACCTGGTCGACTCGATTGCCGCCGCGGCTGGCAACAAGGCATTGGCTACCAGCGCTCTGATTCCCGCGGTGATTTGGGTTCTCATACTCGGTGTTCTAGAGGCACTGATGGTGCTTGGTCGTCGATGGTTGGTGCTGACTCCAGGAACCCACGTTGAGGCAAACCTTCGTCGCACGCTCTATGCCAAGCTTCAGAGCCTGCCAGTTTCTTTTCACGACAAGTGGCCTAGCGGTCAGCTGCTAAGCCGCGCCACTCAAGACCTTAGCTTGATTCGCCGCTGGCTGTCGTTCGGTTTGGTGCTTCTCATCGCCAACGGAATCACAATCTTTGTTGGCCTTGGAGTGCTCTATAACTACTCGTGGATTCTCGGCACCATCTTCTTGGTGATCGTCGCGCCACTCTGGTTCATTGGCTTCAGGTTTGAGAAGAACTACCACATCACCGCTCGCAAGAGTCAAGATCAGTCCGGCGACTTGGCTACGACGGTCGAGCAGAGCGTGCACGGCATCCGTGTTTTGAAAGCTTTTGGTCGCGGCGGTTACATGACCGAAAAGTTTGCTCGCGATGCAGCCGAACTGCGCAAGACCGAACTGACCAAAGCTCGCATGGTCGCTGTGCTCTGGTGGTCGCTATCCGTGATTCCAGAAATCGCGCTTGGCATTTCGCTGTTCGTCGGAGTCTGGTTGGTTCAACAGGGCCACATGACGATCGGTGCGCTGGCCGCGTTCATTCTGACCACCCGTGTGCTGCACTGGCCGATGGACTCGATCGGTTTCTTGCTGTCGATGACCATTGACGCCCAGACCGCCGTGGAGCGCTTCTTCGAGGTGCTCGACGAGCCTGCCGGCATTGAAGACCCAAACAAGGCAACCAAAATCGACAAGGTCGAGGGACGTCTGGTGTTCGAAGACGTTCACTTTAGATACCAGGATGCCCCCGAGGGCGAGCCCGACTTGTTGCGCGGCATTGACCTTGAGTTGCTGCCGGGGGAGTCGGTCGCTCTGATCGGCGTGACCGGTTGTGGCAAGACAACGTTGACTGCGTTGGCCACAAGACTTTATGAAGTCACCGGTGGTTCGATCAAACTCGACGGCGTTGACATTCGCGAACTCACCGCGATCGAACTTCGCAGCCACATCGCTATGGCCTTTGAAGACAGCACGCTGTTCTCTGCTTCGATTCGTGAGAACGTGTTGCTCGGCAACCCTGACGCCAGCGAAGATGACCTAAAGCAAGCTCTCGCGATCGCGCAGGCGCAGTTTGCATATGACCTGCCTGATGGCCTGGACACCAAGATCGGTGAAGAGGGTTTGAGCCTTTCGGGCGGACAACGTCAGC
>CAILJO010000130.1 GCA_903834635.1 uncultured Micrococcales bacterium
GCCACCAGCATTCTTATCGAACGTGATTGTGTAAGAGTTCGCCTGCCAAACCGCATACAAAGTTGCAGCACCCGTGACGGTGTAGCTCGAATCAGCAGCAGTCGCCGAAGAACTAGTCGACCAACCCAAGAACGTGTAACCGGTTCGAGTGAACGGATTGCTAAATGACAGAGCGTTAGTTGCGCCGTTTGCATAAGTCGAAGTAGTAGTTGTTCCTGATCCATCGTTCTTGTTGAACGTCATGGTCACGCCGCTTGAAGTGGTGGTGAAGTTGGCCACGTTGCTCCAACCGGTCAACCCTGCTGCGTTGGTGGCCTTGTATTGAACGTAATAAGTTGTGCCAGACGAGAGCCCCGTCAAAGTGTTAGTCAGGTTTTGAGCCGAGGTCGAGGCGGCGGCCGATGAAGGTGATGAATCAACACAGGTAACCGAAGTCGAAAGCAGACCACCAGTTACATCTGGACTAGTGCTGTAACAAAGTTTTAGGCTGCCAGCAGCAACAGCAGAGTTGTTAGTAGTGATTGTGCCGGCCGTGCTTGCGCCACCGGTGGTGACATTGGTGACCGTTACGGTGGCACTGATGCTCGGTGCCAGAGGGCTGGCCGCTGCAACACAGCTTGCACCATCGTTTGGAGCAGAAATTGTGTTGGTTGTAACAACTGATGACGAGCTGATATTTCCCGAACCTGTGCGAGTTGCCGAACTCATGTAATAGACGTAGTTCACGCCACCGCTAGCGGTGTTGTTATAGAAGTACAGGTTTCCAGATGCATCGGCATATTGAGCACCGAAGGTTGAACTCGAAACAGATGGCGACCAGGCAACCGTGCGGTTGCTGTAAGTCATGTTTGTAGGGTTCGTAGTTGTTCCGAAGTCGAAGGCAAAAAACGATGTACCTTCAGCGGCATAACCCATGTAGTGGGTGCCCTCTTTAAAGAAGGCGATATCCTTCGCGCCGGCATAACCGGTCCCGGTGTTTCCAGTGGTAGTTAGCGTTGAAACGGTTCCACCTGAAAGCGCTCCGTTAGTTCTGGTCAGGACAACCTTTTGAACAGTGGCACTCGAGTTGGTCAAGATCATGGTGTCTGGGCCAATGAAGTCTCCACCAGACGGGTTCACACCCGTGACGGAGACACCGGTATCGGTGAATACACCGGTCGAGTCGATTTGATAAAGTTTGGCGCCAACCCAGCCATAAATGAAGTTGTCCTGTGGGTTATAGCCAATACCGTTGACTGCAACCGATGCCTGGGCACCCACCGTGCTGTAAGTGGAAGTAGCAACATTCAGCTTGTAAAGCTGCGTCTTGCTACTCGACTGGCTGGTCTGATAGAAGGCGGCCTCACACGAGAATGGAGCAACTGCGGCCGATGCCGGAGTTTGAGTCAAACCGACAAATCCGATGGATATAAGAGTTGCCGTGACAATTGCCGAGAGGGTCTTTTTGAGATTCATCTGCTTTTCTTCGTTTTTGCGAACAAGACACTTAAGCGTATTGGCAACCAGCGCAAATCGATAGGTGTTTGTCAATACCTCGTAGTCATTTTTTAGGGCTTTGATGACTGCGCCGTAGACTAAAACCCATGAACTCAAAGGATTTCAGAGCTTTTATTGCGAGCCGTCGAAGCACTCGTGACTTTCTGTCAACACCGGTGGATGCCAATGTTATTGACGAACTGATCACGGATGGGCTGACTGCTCCTTCGTGGAGCAACACCAGACCGTATATGGTTGCGGTGGCATCAGGCGAAGTGCGCGACCGCATTTCGGCCGATTTACTTCGTCGCTGGCACGCGGCAGCGGGGCTGCGCAGCGGCAGCATCCTAGAAAAAATCAAGTTTGTGTTTCGTCCATACGCCTGGCCGCAGAGCGATTATCCGATGATCTCGGCCTACCCTGAAGAGCTTCAACCCCGAAGCCGCAAGGTCGGCAAAGAGCTGTATGGGCTTTTGGGTGTGGCTCGAGGTGACAAGAAGGCACGCGATGAGCAGTGGGCCAATAACTACAAGTTCTTTGGTGCACCGGTTGAGGTATTCGTTTTCATTCACAAAGGGCTTGATGTTTTTGCAGCCAACGATGCTGGGCTGTTCGCTCAGAATCTGATGCTTAGCGCGCACGCTAGGGGGCTTGGAACTTGCGCTCAAGGTGCAGTAGCAATTTGGTCGAATGCGGTACGTCGAGAGTTCAATGTGCCAAAGGGATACAAGTTGATCTATGGCATCGCTATCGGTCACCCGACCGATGCTGTGGTGAACGGTTTCAACGCCGAACGGTTGCCGTCGGCCGAAATCACCATCGGCAAAAAATAGTTTGAAAATTTCGCAAAAAATTTCCTTTTATTAGCCCTTGCAAACTGAATCGAACAGCGTAAAATAAAAAAGAAATTATTCGCTAATCGATTTTCAAGGGGCACCATGAGTTCAGTAGACAACAAAAACAAGCGCGGCAAGGCGCTTCTGATCGCCAGCGGAATTGCCCTGGTTGCATCGGTAGGAGAGGTTTGCTTACCTTCGCTGCAGACGAAAGTGTTCTAGAAGGCTAAACGAGACTATTTGACGCGAAAGCTGTTTGCCAGCAGACCTGAATCAAAATCTGGCAACGGCTTGTCGGTGGCATAGCGATAGAGCGCGATCTTGACATAGGCCATCACGGTTGACGAGGCCAAACCGGCAATAATCATGGCCAAGATGCTAACGCCAATCAGGCTTGGGCCGCCCGGGTTAATGTTGCACCCGGCGTCGTTGCAACTGTTCAAGGTCATCACGAGACCACCAACGAAGCCTCCGAATGCTAGAAGGTAAATGAGCACAAAAATTGCCGAGGCCGCCACGTTGCCACGCAGAACGTCGCCCCACTTGGCCTTGATGAGCTTCGCACTTAGCCCAATGGAAGAAAACGGTGACTGACCACCGAAAATGATGAAAGGAATTGCGAAGTAAGTCGAAATGGCCCAGGCAAGACCGCCAATAAAACGAACGATGTCTCCGAGCACCTTTAAGTTGTCTGAGATGGCGCGCAACACCAACCCGACTGTTGCTTCGAGCAAACCGAACAGGGCCAGTGGGCCAAACTTTTTGAACGCGGCGGCAAGCGAGGACCCCACTGTTGGATTGCGACCTTCGAATCGTTCGTTTGCTGCAAACATGACCGCCGCTTGAGCGATGACGTGAGTGATTGCAGCCAGCAATGCATATGCGATGCCTAGTCCGATGTTCACCGAGTTAGTCGTGTTGTTGATGTCCATAAACGGAATAAGCAGAATCCAGCTGATGCCGATCAGCGCTGCAAAGACCAGATTCACACCGATTGCTATCAGCGGAATGGTCATGATCTGTGGGTCTTTTCGAAGCGTCTTTAGGGCCTCTTTGAAAATCGCCCTGCCGACCTTTGGGCGGCTAGCACCTGATGCATTTATAAACGTCATGAGCAAAGTTTAGACATTTATAACCTGTTGCAAAAGTAAGAACGCTAAGGTTAGAGCAAGCCGTTCGGCCCAGTGTGTGCGCACGTTTCTCTGTTTAGGAACACCTTTAATGCGCCCAATAACCCTTCGCACCAGCCTGCGAGTTCTAGCCTCTTCTGCAGCGATCGCAATGCTCTCACTTATCGCCGCCCCTGCTCAGGCTGATGCCTCATGGATTTCGAGCCCAAATCTAAGCGCAATTTCGTTCACCAGCGTTGGTGCAACCAAGACCGCCGGAGGCGTTTCGCTCTCGAGCCAAGCCGCCGACTTCACCATGGTTTATACCAGCAGCTCGGCGAGCGCCGGCAAGTTTGCTCAGGTCAACTTCTTTGAGATCTCGAGTGGACTACAGATTCTTCTCACTGGCACACCGATGGCGAGCCCAACCGGTTGCGAGCAGCAGGTTTTGGCGGGAGACAGCCACAGTTGCATGTTCAAGCTAGATGGCAGCGGTTCGGCGGCAATCAAAGTGACACTGCTTGGCACTTCGACGGCATCTTCGTTTAAGTACCTTTTGCTTTCTGGTCCAAACATCGCGCAGACCCAGCCAGGCATCGCCACCTTCGTTGCACCGAAAAGCACCGTCAAGCCAGTTGTCGCTTCGGTCAAAGCGCTGGCTGGCGGAGCATCGGTGTTGAAGTTCAAACTTGCTGAAGGGTCAAAGGCTTCGACCGGAGTCAAGGTAGCGATTTCGCTAAAGGGCATCGGCGACAATCTGAGCGCTGCCACTGCCACCTCTGATGCCAAGGGTTTTGTGTGGGTCTATGTGGCCAATACCTCGAACAAAAAGGGAACCAGCACAGTAACCGTTTCGGTGATCGGAACCGCAGCAAAGGGCTCAGCTAGCATCAAGTGGGTTAGCGGAACTCTAGGAAACTAGTTTCATCGAGCGGCACTCGATGGCACGCAACAATCGGTAAAACGGTTTGACCGTGCACACGAGTGCGGGCAAACTTGAGGCAGACCATTCGAAAGGAAATCATGGCACTAGCAACTTCAAAGAAGTCAGTTCTGCGCACCGTTTTCGCGGCGTTCGCAGTTGCTGCCACCATCGCTCTTGCAGCCTGCTCAACCTCGGCAGCTCCTAACACCGGTGACCTGCAAACCATCACCGCTGGCAAGCTGACCATCGGAACCGGCCAGCCGGCCTATGAGCCTTGGGTTGTCGGCGACAAGCCAGAGTCTGGCAAGGGTTTTGAGGCAGCCGTTGCCTATGCAGTTGCAGCCAAGCTAGGTTTCGCCAAGAAGGACGTTGTTTGGGTTCGCACCACGTTTGACGAGGCCATTGCTCCGGGCGTGAAGAACTTTGACTTCAACCTTCAGCAGTACTCGATCACCGACGAGCGCAAGAGGAGCGTCGATTTCTCGAGCCCTTACTATTCGACCACTCAAACCGTGATCACCACCGCCGGCTCAAAGGCCGATGGAGTTACCACCGTTGCTGGACTAAAGGGTCTAGTCATCGGTGCCGCTTCGGGGACCACCTCTTATAACGCAATCGGTGATGTCATTAAGCCGACCGCCGCCGGTCAGGCATTCAACTCAAACGACGATGCCGTTGCGGCACTCAAGTCGGGCCAGATTGACGCCTTGGTTGTCGACCTGCCAACCGCACTCTATTTGACCGCCGTTGAACTCGACGCAGGCAAGATTGTCGGTCAGCTGCCTGGAACCACAGCAGGCGACCAGTTTGGTTTGGTTCTCGACAAGGGCAGCGCTCTGACCAAGAAGGTCACCGCTGCAGTCGACGCACTTCGCGCCGACGGCACCTTGGCCAAGCTAGAGACCAAGTGGTTGGCTGACTACGCCAACGCTCCCGTTCTCAAGTAATCGCTCAACTGTTAGATTTGGGAGGGTGCTTCGGCGCCCTCCCTTTTCTTTAGACTCCCCGAAAAGAAGCCATGTCAGACATCTCGCAGTTCAAGCCATCAGCGGCCGAACTTGAACGCAGGCGGTTTCGCGCTCAAAAGCGCAGCCGCAGCATCATGGTGTCGTTGGTTAGCACGCTAGCTTTTGGCCTGGTGGCGTGGTTTGCTCTCACCTCTACACCTGGTTGGAGCCGAGTAAATGCTTCGTTCTTCGACTGGAACACAGCGGTTACCGCGTTTCCGAAAGTGCTCGATGGGCTTTGGTTGAACCTGAGAGTTTTGGTTTTTGCCGCCATCGGTGTGCTCATTTTTGGCCTGCTGCTGGCTCTCATGCGCACGCTGCGCAACCCAGTGTTTTTTCCTCTGAGAATCTTCTCGCGTGCCTATGTCGATTTCTTTCGAGGCCTGCCGCTGATCATCGTTCTCTACCTGGTGGGTTTCGGTATTCCTGGGCTTCGCCTTCCTGGTGTTGGTCGCATTTCGACAGAGTTGCTCGGTGTGATTGCGCTGGTGCTGACCTATTCGGCTTATGTCGCCGAAGTTTTTAGAGCCGGCATCGAATCGATTCACCCGTCGCAGCGTTTGGCGGCTCGCTCACTTGGTCTCAGCTATTCGCAGAGCATGAGACTAGTGGTCTTGCCTCAAGCTATTCGCCGTGTTGCTCCCCCGCTGATGAATGACTTTGTTTCGCTTCAAAAAGATGTTGGTCTGATTTCTATTCTTGGCGCCATCGATGCGGTTCGCGCCGCCCAGATTCAGGTCGCCATCTCGGCGAACTTCACTCCCTATTTGGTCGCCGGGTTGTTGTTCGTCTTGCTGGCCATTCCGAGCATTAGGTTTGCCGACCGAATCACCGAAAAGTTTGCCAAACGTGAACAGGTGGGCAACGCACTGTGAGCGAGATCGACTGGAACAACCCGCGCCTCAAGGTTCGTGGGCTTCGCAAACACTTTGACCAAAAGGTTGTTTTGGGTGGCGTTGACCTTGAGATTTATCCCGGCCAGATCGTTGCGTTGATTGGATCTTCTGGTTCGGGCAAATCGACCATGCTTCGCTGCATCAACCTGATCGAAACCATCAGCGATGGCCAAATCTGGCTCGAAGGCGAAGACATCAGTGTGGCGGCAATCGACCAAGATCTGGTTCGTCGCGAAATCGGTATGGTCTTTCAGTCTTACAACCTGTTTGCGCATCTGAGCATTCTCGACAACATCACGCTGGCACTTCGAAATGTTCAGGGCAAAACCAAAGCCGAGGCAGACAAGATTGCCCTCGCCTGGCTAGACCGCATCGGACTAGCAGATAAAGCCGAGTCGTATCCGGACAAACTTTCTGGAGGGCAACAGCAACGCACCGCAATCGTGCGCGCCGTCGCGCTGAACCCAAAAGTTTTGCTTCTAGACGAAGTGACTTCGGCGCTTGACCCCGAGCTGGTTGGTGAGGTGCTCGAGTTGATTCGCGACCTAAAACAAACCGGCACGACAATCATCATGGCGACTCACGAACTTTCATTCGCGCGTGACGTGGCCGACTGGGTGGTCTTTCTAGACAAGGGTGTAGTCGCCGAAGAGGGCGAAGCGGCAGAATTTTTTGCCAACCCTAAGAACCAGCGCACCAAAGAGTTCTTGTCGCGCCTTCAGCGCTAATAGCGGTATTGCTCAGGCTTGTAAGGGCCGGCGACCGAAACCCCAATGTAGCGTGCTTGGTCAGAATCGAGCAAGGTTAGCTCAGCGCCCAACGCTGCCAGGTGGGCGCGCGCAACTTTTTCGTCGGCCAACTTGCCAATCTGGTGCACGGTCTTGGACAGGTTGCGGCCGTTCTTGGCGAGTTCGATCTGGGCCATGGCCTGGTTCGAAAAACTCGCGCTCATCACAAAACTAGGATGCCCCGTGGCGTTGCCCAGGTTCATCACGCGCCCCTCGCTGAGCATTATCACTGAGCGGCCATTCGGCAGGTGCCACTCGTGAACCAGTGGTTTGATTTCGGTGGGTTCTTTGCCCGAGACTGCGGCGAGGTCATCCATGTTTATTTCGTTGTTGAAGTGACCCACGTTGGCCAAGATCGCCAAATGCTTGAGGTGCAAAAAGTGTTCGGCCCGAACGATGTCTTTGTTGCCGGTGGCGCAGATCACAAAGTCGAGTTGCTCGATTACGCTTTCGAGTCGTGCCACCTGAAAGCCATCCATCGCGGCCTGCAGAGCACAAATTGGATCAATCTCGCCGACGATAACGCGAGCACCCTGGCCGCGCATTGCTTCGGCGCAACCTTTGCCAACATCGCCATAACCCGCAACAAAGGCAACCTTGCCGCCGACCAACACATCGGTAGCGCGGTTGAGGCCATCGAGCAGCGAGTGGCGAATGCCATATTTGTTATCGAACTTGCTCTTGGTCACCGCATCGTTGACGTTGATGACCGGAAACAAAAGGTGCCCGCCCTCGGCAAGGTAGTTGTCTAGGCGCTGAATGCCCGTGGTGGTTTCTTCGCTTGCGCCATCAAGCCCGGCAACCAGCTTCTCGAATCGTTGGGGGTTGGTGAGCTTGCTGAAATCAAGCAGGTTCAACACGATGCTCATCTCGTGGTCTGACCAAGACTTTTCACGAACCAGTTTGGCGCCGCGTTCATAGTCGCGGCCTGAGTGAATATAGAAGACAACGTCGCCGCCGTCGTCGATAATCGCCGTTGGGTACTCCTCGCCAGGCACTGGGGCACCATGCTGGGTGTCTTGAGACCAGTCAAGAATGCGGTCAAGGCACCACCAAAAGTCGACGTCGCTTTCGCCTTTCCAACCCCACACCGAAACACCGCTCGGATGCTCGGCTGAGCCAGCACCAACCACGAGGGCAGCCGCGGCTTCGTCTTGGCTGCTAAAGATGTTGCAACTGGCGAGTCGCACACGAGCGCCTAGCGCCGCAAGAGTTTCGACAAGCACCGCAGTTTGAACGGTGATCGAAAGTGAGACTGAGATTCGCGCACCGGCCAGGGGCTGAGTAGGACCGTATTCTTCTCGAATTGCCATGAGACCAGGCATTTCGGTTTGGGCGAGCGTGATTTGGTGACGGCCAGCTTCGGCGAGCGCCAGATTGGCGATGCGATAGTTTGGCTGGTCGTTCATAACAAGCCAAGTTTAGGGCAAGGCCCAAAACCGTGCCTTCGAGCTAGTGCAGGTGCTCGCGCTCAAGGCTGGCGCCTTCGACGTCAACGTTTGGAAGCAGGCGATCGAGCCACTTTGGCATGTACCAAGCAGCTTTGCCAAGCAGTGACATGAACGCCGGCACCAACAAGAGCCTGACCACGAAGGCATCGAACAAAACACCCACGCCAAGCCCAAAGCCCATCGGACGAATCATCGCCATGTGCGAGAACGCGAACCCACCAAATACCGAGATCATGATGATGGCTGCGGCCACCACAACTCTGCGGCTTAGGCGAATGCCATAGTTGATCGAGTCTTTGGCGCTGTTGCCGTGAACGAAGGCTTCTCTGATTCCCGAGGTAAGAAACAGTTGGTAGTCCATGGCTAGGCCAAACAGAATTCCGATGATGATGGTCGGCAAAAAGCTAAGAATCGGGCCTGGGTCGTGAACACCAAACAGGAAGCCCAACCAGCCCCACTGAAACACTGCTGTGATTGAACCCATGGTTGCCAAGACGGTCAGCAAGAACCCGGCGCTAGCCAAAACTGGAACGGCGAGCGAACGGAATACCAACATCAGAAGCAGCATCGACAGCAGCAAAATCGTGCCCATATATAGAGGCAACGCATCGGCAAGTTTTTTTGACACATCGATGTTTGTCGCGGCCAGCCCGGTGACACCGAGTGTGCTGTGCAGTTCTGACTTGAAAGCCGGCTCGAGTGCACGAACGTCGTAGACCAGGTTTTGAGTTTCGACGCTGGCCGGCCCAGTGGTCGGAATGATTTGATACACGTAGGTTTTGCCATCGGTTGAAACACCACCTGGCAGCACCGAACTCACGTTCTTCAGAGCAAACATCTTGCTAGCGGTCTGAGCCTGCAAAGCAAGTTTGCCGGCCGCGTCTAGTGGCTTGTCGATGGTTGCAACGGCGATGATTGCGCCGTTCGCGCCAGCGCCGAAGGCATCGGTGGTGAGTTTGTAAGCCTTGTACTGCGATGAATCAACAGGCTCCGATGACCCGTCGGGCAGCCCGAGGCGCATGCTCGATGCGGGTATTGCAGCCACCAGCAGCACGGCAACGCTCAGCGCGATGGCGACCAACGGTGCCGAGACCACCCAGAGTGACTTCTTTGGCTTCTCGGTTGCGGCTTCGGCCAACACGAGGTCACCGGCTGCTACTTGGCTGCGAACCTTGCGCGAGAGAGCCCTTAGCCCAACCAGGCGCAGCAGAGCCGGCGTGAATGTGATTGCGATAAACACCGCCATGATGATGCCTACGGCACCGACCGTTCCCATCAGACCCAGGAACGCGATGCCGGTGAGATTTAGCGCCGCCAACGCGATGACCACGGTTAGCCCTGCGAACACAACAGCGTTTCCGCTGGTGCCAGTTGCCAGGCCGATTGACTCGTTTAGTTCGACGCCGGCTTTGAGCTGTTTGATGTGTCTGTTCAAGATGAACAGCGAATAGTCAATGCCAACAGCAAGACCAAGCATCACGCCGAGCATTGGCGTGGTCGAATTCATTTGGAAGACGCTGGCCAGGGCCATGGTCGCGGTCACGGCGATGCCGACACCGAGCACGGCAGAGATAACCGGAAGTCCAGCTGCCACGAGTGAACCAAGCATCAAGAAGAGCACGATTGCTGCGATGAGAAGACCGGCAACCTCACCAACACCCATGATCGATGAAATGTCGTTGGTGAACTCTTTTGAATACTCAACCTCGACGCCCGCTAGGTTTGCGCCGTTGACGAGTGCAATCACCTGCTTGAAGGCGGCCTTGTCGACTTGGTCGATCGGCTTGCTAAAACGCACCATGGTTAGTGCAGTCGCACCGTCAGATGAAAGTGTTCTAAAGTTTGCCCCGGCCGCAAGAAGTTTGCTTGCGTCGCTGAGCTTGATGGAGTTTTTGGCGATGGTTGCTCGCCCATCGTCAATCTTCTTTTGACCGTCGACGATGGCTGCGCGCTGCGACTTGATCTGCGCGAACCCGGCCTCTATCTGGGCTCGGTTAGCAAGCAATCCGGCGAGCATTTCTTTCGATGCTCCGGCAGCGGTCATCTGCTTGATGCCGGCCTCGAGTTTGGTCGATTGAACCTTTAGATCCGCTTCGGCCTTGTCGAGCTTGGCAACACCGTCATTCAGCTTGGCCTGAGCCGTGTCGAGCTTTGTTTTGGCATCGTTCAACTTGCGCTGGCCGCTGGCGGCATCGGTGCGCGATTTGTCGAGCGTCTTCTGAGTTGTGAACGGGTTGATGACGTCAGAGACACCAGCCACCTTGGCAACTGAATCAAGAGTCGAAGTGATCTTGCTGGTTTCGGCCGCGTCAAAGGCTGCCCCGTTGGCTTTGTGAAAGACGAGTTGAGCCGAACCACCACTGGCCGATGCGAACGACTTCTTCAGTTGGTCGATGACCACGTTCGAGGGGATTCCGTTGATCGAAACGTTGTCGCTGAGCTTTGCGCCGGTTGCCAGCATCAGGCTGACGGTCACACCCAAGATGGCGATCCACCCAAAAAGAACAAACAATGCGCGCTTGGCAGACCAAAGACCGAGACGATAAAGCAGTTGAGCCATTAGAAGGGCGTCCTTTCGAGGAGCACCGCTCCACTCAAAGGCAATCAAAACGGTCTGAATTTTGTTCCCAGTTTGTTATAAAAACGTAACAATCTTCTGGGCATTGTCAGCATTTACTCAGGTTGGATTAAGAATGTAAGCCGTAAATCCTGGCAATGATGCACAGGCACTATCCGAGCGTCATGACCTTCAAGACTTACAGTGCAGTAAAACTATTGAAAGGTACAAAAAATGGATCTAACACAGCACTCAGCTGTATACAACATGCTTTCGCTTGGAATCGCGAGCATGCTTTTCACCAGCATTTTCCTATGGATTGCGCGCGACCGCGTTCTTCCTAAGTTCCGCCTTGCAGTAATGGTTTCAGCAACCGTAACCTCGATCGCTGCCTACCACTACTTCAGAATGTTCGACTCATTCAACGCTGCTTACCCAGTTGGTGGAGACCTAACCAAGGGTTTCGCCGGCTACAACGTTGGATACCGTTACGTCGACTGGTTCCTAACTGTTCCACTGCTATTGGTTGAACTCGTTGCAGTTCTAGGCCTGGCTCGTGCAGTTCAGTCTTCATTGCTAAAGCGCCTGGTTCCAGCCGCAGCACTGATGATCGTTCTGGGCTACCCTGGCGACATGCACACCCAGCTGTTTGGTCTATCAAACAGCATGTGGGGTCTGCTTTCGACCATCCCATTCCTGTACATCATGTACGTTCTGTTCGTCGAGATCAGCAAGAGCCTTGCTGCTCAGTCACCTAAGGTCCGCGGCCTTCTACAGGGCGCACGCCTTCTGTTGATCGCAACCTGGGGTGTCTACCCAATCACATTCATCCTTGCGATGAACAACGTTGGCGCTCCATCTGCTTCAGATGTTCTAGCCCGCGAGATTGGTTACAGCATCGCTGACATCTTGGCTAAGTGTGTATTCGGTCTGATCATCTTCACCGTTGCACGTATCAAGTCAGCTGAAGAGAGCAAGGAATTTGCTGCTTCAGAAATGGGTCACTAAGCAATAACAAGCAAAGGGGTGGGCAGCGAAAGTTGCTCACCCCTTTTCTTTGCCATAAATCGAAACGCATCAAATGGAGAAACAATTGAAAAAGACGAAAATTCAGCGCGGAGTGCTGCTGGCTGGTTCAACCGTGTTTGGTTTCAGCGCAGTATTGCTGTTGGCCGCACCCCGATTCTTCGATGACCTGCTTGGTCTGCCAGCTAGCGCGCCCCTCGAGTGGAGCATGAGAATGATCGGCATCACGCTAGTTGCGTTGGCGGGCAACATGTTCTCGGTGTCACGGTTCGGCACCGATCGTTCGGTGAATTTTTCGGCAATCGTGATGCTGGTGGCGGCAACTTCACTTGGTGTGTTAACCCTTGCCTTGCCTGCCAGCCTTACCTGGTTTGCCTGGGCATATGCCGGCGTTGGTTTCACATTCGCAATTGCCTATTTCAGCACCCTCTTTATGGATTGAGTCTCCCAAGAGATTTGCTGAAGCCCTACTGCTAGCGGCAACTGGTACTTAAGATTATTTTCGTTATGAAAAAATCGCTGGCCACTCTTCTTGCCGCCGCAGGCATCTTTGTCTCATATGTTTCGCCTGCCATCGCGGCGCAAGCTAATGGCTCTGACGAAGCGGTTTTCAAAGTCGCCACGGCCAGGGGTCGCTACCAGGCGATTGCCACGTTTGATCCGATAACTCGGCACGGAAAATTCTTTGCGCCGTCTGCGCTTCGAAAGCAGACCAGGCCCGATAAGTCGTGGATTGCCAACGAGGCTGACGGCATCGATTTCACTGCACCCGAAGAGCAGGGAATCTACAACATGTGTATTGGTGACTGCCACAAACTCGCGCCCTTGGTCGTAAGTGCAGAACCAGATCACCCGACGGCCTCAACGGTTGTGATTGTGCCAGACCTGACTTGGCAGGCATACAACGTCGTTGGTGGCGGGTCCCTGTATACCGACTTTAAAAAACACAAGGATGGCCTGAATCACTTTTCGTTTGGAGTCTCGCGCGAGCACCCACTCGGGCTTCACTCTCTTTCAAAGGTAAACCTGAATCGCCCTCTTTTCGTTAAAGGTGCCGATGGCATAAACAAAGATCTGGTGCCCGCAACCAATCCAATTGCGTTCTTAAGAGAAGAAGGACATTCAGTAGACGTAGTCAGCCAAACCGCGCTGAACTATTACAACTACGATCTCTCGAAATACCGCACGATTGTGCTCTATGGGCATGACGAATACTGGACCGATCGAATCGAAAATTTGATTGTCGATGCCGTTCGAACTGGAACAAACTTGCTTAATCTTTCGGGCAATACTGGCTATCGCCAAATCTTGCTCAACAACTCGGTAATCTCGTTTCCGCAGAGCGCCGCGCACAAAGACCTTTCGGCAAGGCCTTTTGATGTGACCAACCAGGTTTTGCCGATGCTGGGTGTTCGCTATGTCGAATACCCTGTAACACGTCACTTGACTGACCGAAAAATCAAGTTCACCAAGAATGTTTACAAAGCGCTGCTTGACGCCGGATTTCCTAAGCAAATCGGGATGAAGCGAGCCCTCCATCTCACCGCAGGCATCAAACTTGCCGCGATTGAAAGCCCGATGCTCACAGGTGTTGTGGCAGACAAGCGTGGCTTCATAGGTGTCAAAAGCAAGGTTGCCAGCTATGAGCTCGACGGTGTTCCCTTAGATAAATCGTTCGGGCTCAGTGAGTTCGCGCTAAATGTCTTGCAAGACAAGAATGCAGATATTTTTGGTCGCGGTTGGGCGGGCATGAATCACATTACTTTGAAGCCACCGATGGGACAGGTTGGAATGTTGGTCGCGAAATACTTTGGCAAGGGTCGGGTGATTTCGGTTGGAAGCATGGGCTGGATGCCGGCACTTTTTGCAAAAGACCCCAACATTGTGACTCTCACCAAAAACTTCTTCAACACGCTCGATGCACCAGCAGCGCAGACTGAATCGCAGGTCGAATGGTCTGCTCCGGCTGAACTTCTAAACGATACCGAACTAGGTGTCGTTGACATCGCACCACATGAAGAGGCCGAAATAACGGCACACTGCTTTAAGTCGACAGAGCCCAAAGAGTGTCAGGCTCGGCTCGAAGGTGGTCGAATCATTCTCAAAGTGAATACACCGATTGATTCGGCTGATGTCTCTGTCACCTTTCTCGGGGCATCTGGTTTCAGAGTGTTTTATGAGCCGAAAGACTTCACGCAGACTTTTAGACAGCCATAAACTTTAGGCATGAGATTTATCATGTTTGTGATCGACGATCAGCTTGAAAAGGCTGGCGCCGACGAAATGGTAGCTATTGACGCCTTCAACGAAAGCCTCGAGGCTAACGGGCACTGGATTATGGCGGCGGGCATTCACGACCCCAGTCACGCAACCACGTTCGATAACCGTGGCGCCACAGGTTTGAGCCATGCTGGTGCGTTTGCAACCGCAGCCGAGCACATCAGCGGCTTCTGGATTATTCAGGCAGATAGCCGAGAGCAAGCCGAGCAGCTGGCTGCTGCTGGGTCAAAGGCCTGCAACCGCAAAGTTGAGCTTCGACCTTTTATCTTCTAAGCAGAAAATTGCTTTTCTGCGCCTAGATGGTTCCGGCGTCGAGCCCTGCCAAAACCTCTAAGGCACGCTCTTTGAGTTGCGGCAAGTCGGTCAGCCGCTTTAGTCCCTGAAGTTGTTGACCCATCCGGTGGTTCTTGGCGAACTGTTCTTTGTGGCGATCTAGGAAATCCCAATAAAGTGTGCTGAAAGGACATGCCGTCGCACCCACTCGCAACTTGGGGTCGTAGACACAAGACTTGCACGACTGAGTCATGCGATTTAAATAAGCTCCACCCGAGGCATAAGGCTTTGTCATCAGTGTGCCGCCGTCGGCATGAACGGCCATTCCGATAACGTTCGGAACCATAACCCAGTCGCTGGCATCGATAAAGTTTTCGCGCATCCAATCTAAGAACTCTTGAGGATTTGTTCCTGTGGTGAGAGCCAGATTGCTAAGCACCATAAGCCGAGGAATGTGGTGAACCCAAGCTCGCTGCTCTACGCCACTAACCACCGAACTAACACAGGCCATCTTCGTTTTAGAAGAATCGGTGAAGAGTGGCAAAAGTTTTCTGGTCGCTCCGAGAGCGTTGTTGTCTCGATAGCCCTCACCTAAGAACCAGTACATTCCGTTGATGTATTCACGCCAACCGATCAGTTGTCTGACAAACCCTTCAACCGATTCGATCGGAGCAAGGTTATTTTCGAAGCCCTCGAGCACCGCGGCGATCACCTCGCTCGCATGAATGAGTCCGTTATTCAAATAGGGGCTCAGCAATGAGTGGTGCATGGCCCAGTTGTCAGAAACTATGGCATCTTCGAGTGGACCAAAACCAGCCAAGTGGTGCTGCACAAAATTCTGCAGTTGCGCCAAGGCGCCTTCTCGTGTGGTTGCCCACGTTGACGTCATTGTGTGCCCAAGTTGCGCAGCGACATCTTTGTCGATTTGGTCCCGCTCATGAGTCAAATACTCTGGCCACGAATAATTCTTAGGCGGAGGCAGCCGATTGTCGGCATCAAAGTTCCACTGCCCACCGACCGGTTTGCCCTGGTCAACCAGAACCCCCAGCCGCACTCGCTGGGTTCGATAGAAGTTCTCCATGACGAAGGATTTTTGCTTCGATGCCCAGTCGGCGAACAAGTCGCGAGGAGTTAGAAAAAAGTCATTCTCAACAAACTGCACACCAAACTCGGTCAACAACTGCGTTTGACGAAACGACGATGGCTGCGCGCAGACAATCGGCAAATCGCCATAGCGCGCTCGGACCTGTTCAAGCCCAGAGACGGTGGTCGGTGCGCTGAGATAACTGCCCTCGAACCCAAGATTGCGCAGATGCTCGGCAAAGTGCCGGGCCGAAGAGAGCAAGAAGAACAGCCGCTCGCTATGCCAGTTTCGCCCGGTGATCATGCGAGCACTCTCGACAAGAACAATGGCATCGGTTTGAGGGTCTGCCTCTTTGAGTGCCCCGAAGTCTTTATTGAGATGATCGTGAGCGACGTAAATGATTCTGCTGAAGCTGGCCATGCTGGTTAGCCTCGGCACTTTTGCGAGCAGTACTTCACGTTTTGCCAGTCTTTTGCCCACTTTTTGCGCCACTCAAAAGGCAGCCCACAGCGTTCACAAATTCTCGGTTCGAAACCGTTCTTAGTTTTTGCTGACTTGGCCATGTGTCAAGCCTAAAAGAAAGTGATGCCCTCGGTCGGCGACACTATCCGAGGTGCTCGGCGAAGAAACCTTCGATTCGCCGCCAGGCATCTTGGGCGTCTGTTGGGTTTGGCTTGGCACCGGTGATGCGCAGGAGAGTTCCGAAGATTGGCCCACCGCCCTGCTTTGGATTCATGAATGCGTGACCCGAATCTGGAAACTCTTTGATGTCGTGAACGACGCCATGCTTGGTCAAGGTTGTGTCGAGCTTGGTTTTTGCACCCTTTAGCTGGCCATCTTTGCCGCCGTAGTTGCCGAGAATTGGGCAGGCACCGTCGAGCGCTTTGTCGAGGTCTGCGGGCAGCATTCCATAGTTGCTATTTGCTGCGTCGTAGCCCCGGTTAGCAAGCAACAAAGCAAAGCCGCCGCCCATGCAAAAGCCGATGACACCAACCTTGTCGGTCACATCTGGCCGAGCCTGAACAAATGCCTTAGCAACCTCGATGTCATCGAATGCCTGGCCGGTTTCGGCAGCCAGTGCTTTGAATGTTGCTGTCAAACACTTGCGAGCACCACCGCGACTATAAAGGTCGGGCATAATCACCACATAGCCTGCCGATGCCAATCGGTTCATCTGAGCGAGCATGTTTTCGTCAATGCCAAAAACCTCGTGCACCATGACGACCGCAGGCCAAGGCCCCGTGCCTTGCGGCACGGCAATGGTCGCGTTAAGTTCCGTCGTGAGCTGCACGTTGGTGTTTGTGATTGTCATGGTTTGACCCTAACGGCACACAGTGCCTTTTGGCTTTTAGTATGTGACCTGGATTACCACGCGTCGGTTCTTGGCTTGGTCAACCGTTGAAACTGGGTCGACACCACCCTTTGCAACGATCTTGAAAGTTGCCTTCACTCCCTTGGACTTCAAGAATTCCACAACGCTCTTGGCGCGGTTAGCGGCAAGGACGAGGTTGGATTTCTTGATGGCAGCCGACTTTGTATCGGTCTCGGTGTAGCCATAGATGGTGATGGTTTTAGCGACCTTGAGTGAGGCGACCATCGAACCAAGCGTTTTCTTGAAACTTGGAGTCAAGTTGAACTTGACGTAGTTGAACAAGAAACCTGAGAGAGTCAACTTCATAGATGCCAAGGTCTTGCCGAACGCCAGAACCTGGCACTTTGCGCCAAGAACAACGTAGTTAGTCTTGGTGGCCTGGCTGCCATCGAGCTTAGTAGCCGAAAGAACAAGTGACTGCTTGCCGAGCAGATTGCATCCTGCGTTAGGCAACGTGACTACTTCACTAAAGTTTCCGTTGGCGTCGGTCGTTCCGCTGAAAAGAACAGAGTTCGCACCAAGTTTTAGAGAGAACGCCGAGTTCGCTCTCAGCCCGGTCGCGGCAATCTGAACTTCTTGGCCCGAAAGCTTTGAACCAGAAACCACGCGCGAGTTCATCGTGAGACTGAACGGATTGCTTGGCACTGGCGGCGCATCGTAGCGATATTGCGTCGAAGTATATGCAGCACCTGCCTTGACGATCACGTCAACGACTGATGTGCCTGCCGGCACCTTGAGCGAAATCTCGGTACCCGAGCCGTTCACGGTGAAGTCGGGCTTGCGAATGGTGACGTCACCAATGACAATCGACGTCACGGTGTCAAAGCCGCTGCCCGAAATGACTAGGTCATTGGCTCCGGATTGTGGCCCGTGATCGACGCTGAGTGAGTCGATCGTTGGCGGCGCTGCGGTGATTACGAGCCTGCCGGCGACGTATTTGAACACGTTCGAATACATGGCAGAGTCGGCAGCGTGAAGAGTTCCACCAATTGGAACGATTCGATACGTTCCAATCTCTACTGGTGGATTATCAAGCAGCGTGGTGCCCTTGTAATAAGCCCAGGTGAATCCGTCAACTGAGTCACCATCAAGCAAGCCTGTGGCAGTTGTCGAAAGGCCATAGCTCATGTTTACCGGCCAGGTTAGGTCATCGGCAATCACAGTGACAGTCTTTGGCGCGGGGTAAATCTTGATGGTCACCGACTCGATGGTGGTTGAGTCGTCGTGCCACGAAACCGAGGTGTTGTAGTTGGTCGACCCGGCTTGGCGAGCTTCGATGATGCAGTCGCCTGCCGCAATCGGAGTTACTAGACCCTGGCTATAGGTGCATTTGCTCGGTGTCTTGCTGGTGATGACCGCGTTTGGCACTCCGGCACCAACGGCAGGAGGCTGCCCGGTGCCGAGGTCGGTGGTTGCTACCGAGATGTTAATGTTTTGCGGGTTGGTGATCACTACGGAGCCGAGCGAGGAAGTCAGTTTCAGGTTGGCGTTTGCCTTCAAGATTCTTCCGGTGACGGCAAGGTTTGAGTTAGTCAACGTGTAGTTGTTTGACCAGCCCCAAGCGAGCGCCAGTGGGGCCGCCAAGGTTATGGCTCTGCCCGAGCCAGCGGTGGCATCGGAGTAGGTGGCACCCTGAGAAGAAGCTGGGTCCAAGGTGACATCGTCGCCAGGTATGGCACCGTCGAAAGTGACAGCGCCCAACGTTGCGTTGTTTGTGCCATCGTAGATTTTTTCGACCTTGATGCCGGTAGCTGTGATCGCCTTCTTGTTTATGGTCAAGTTGAAGGTGTTTTGAGTCGGAAGATAGTAAACGCTTCTATCAAAGCCACCGTTCAACATAGTGAACCCCGCAACCTGGATTTCCCATGAAGTGACCGAAGTATCGTCGCCACCACAACCTGACGGTGAAATCGCTACATCTTTTGGCAGTCCAGAGATCCAACCGGTGTTTGGGTCATTCAGCGCACAGGCGTGGTTTCGATACTGCCAAGTGACCGATGTCACGTTGTCGGCAACCGAACTGTTTGTGAAAGTTAGGTCGTTCGAAGAGCCATTCGTGCCATCACCCAGTTGACCTTTATAAGTGATCGAACTGGAGTTTCCGGAGGCCAACTTTGGAGTAAAGGTGATCGGGGTTCCGACGATGACTAGGTGGAAGGCATCGGCATTTGTGACTGAGGCGTATTTTTGGCGGTCATAAGAACCGGCCGCAACATCTGCAAAGACGTAGTACTCGCCCGCGGCAACAGGCAAGCCATAGTGGGTGTTCAACCACCCGGCGCCGTTGCGATAGTCATCACCGGTCTGCCAAATGTAGCCGTCGGCCGAAGGAGTGAAATCTGCATCGGGAAGAGGGTCGACAAAGCTGGCCTCAGGCGTGTACGACTCTCCTGCATTGATGGTCAGGTCGGACGCACCGTTAGCTACACGAGTGCTTACCAAAGCGTCAACCGAACATGTGAAGTTAAAGGTAAGAGGCAACAATGCCGGGTCATCGGGAGTGAAGACCACAGACTTTGCGCCCCAGATCTCACCAAGGTCACTGTTTTGGACGGTGAGATCGACGTCGACGGAATTGGCGCTCCAAGCGAAAGCC
>CAILJO010000131.1 GCA_903834635.1 uncultured Micrococcales bacterium
GAAGAATCGCGAGATGTAAGCGATAAGGCAGCCATTTCAGGAGACGAACTTGCTCTCGAGTTTTAACGCTTCTTGGCTAATCAGACCGATGGCGAAGAGCCATCTGAGGATCAAAAACCCTAACCTCTTAAGCGGTCAGCCAACCTGCTGCAAGGCCAACGAGCACGAGCGCTCCTACAGCTACTCTCCAGAGCACAAATGGCATGAATGAACCTTTGCCTAGATAGCGAAGCAGCACACCGATTACGACGAAGCCAGAGATAAACGAAACAAGCGTCGAAACGCCAGTTGCCAAGAGCATCGAAGAATCAAGGTCGCTGTAGGACTTGTAAAACTCGTAAAGGCCGCTGGCCAGAACTGCTGGAATCGCCAATAGGAATGAATAGCGAGCGGCTGCCTGACGCGTGTAGCCAAGGAGGAGACCGACCGAGATAGTTCCGCCCGAACGAGAGACTCCAGGAATTACGGCCAAGGCTTGCCCCAAGCCATAAAGAATGCCGTGACGTGCAGAAAGCTGCTCTATTTCGAGACGTTTTGTGGCGACTTTGTCTGCCCAAGCAAGAACCAAACCAAAAACAATCAGCGTAATGCCGATGACCCACAGGTTTCGCAGCGTGGTTTCGATGGCGTTTTTGAAAACTAGGCCGACAACGATCACAGGGAGGCTTCCGACAATAATGAGCCACCCGAGGCGAGAATCAGGACTCTTTCTAGCTTCACTGTTGAACAGTCCGGCCGCCCAGGCTTTGACGATACGAACAATGTCTCGCCAGAAGAACAGCAGCACTGCTGCTTCAGTTCCAAGCTGGATAGTCGCAATGAACGCTGTGAGAGCAGGCTTAGTGATGGAGTGATCAAGGTTCAGCAGTTCACTGGCAATCTGAATGTGAGCGCTGGAAGAAATCGGCAAGAACTCGGTAAGTCCTTGAACTAGACCCAGCAAAATGGCGGCAAAGATGTTCACGGTGTGACTTTCTGTTTATTCGCCGTCGTCGGCTTCTTCGAAGGGCAACCATTCGCCCGTAGCGGCCTCTAGCGACTCTTCATAGTCGAGAAATGCGTTTTTCAGCACTTCGTAGGCGCTAAGCACAGCCGGGTCGTCGTCGGAGCGCCGCATTGTCACGGCTTCGTGGTGACGCTCGAGGGCTGCAATGAACTGCTGCAGTGCAAATCTAGGTTCCTGTGCCATGCAACAAACCTACTCTCGACCGAGCGATGTGTGGAGTAGGCGGGTTTAGACGCAAGGTGTGTTTCGTGTTATTGTTGCTAGTCGTTGCACTTATGGGCGACCACCTAGTCCGGGTGGCGGAATGGCAGACGCGCTAGCTTGAGGTGCTAGTCCTCGCAAGGGGGTAGGGGTTCAAGTCCCCTTTCGGACACGTAGCTTGAGACAGCTAACTAGAATTTCCCGAGTTTAGGCTCGGGATTTTCTTTTTAAGTGCGATTTGAAGCCAAGAGCATTCTTTGCACAGTCTCTTTTGGCCCAGCAATAACCACGTGCTCGGTGTTGCGTTTTGCCCCTGGCTTGCCTACTTTTTGACCTTGGCGGTTATAAACACCAATCTGACCGCCGATGTAGCGTCTAAACGAAACATCGATAACTTCAACTTCACCTTTCACACGGCACATTTCAATCAGTTGGTCTCGGTCGAGCCATGATTCGTTGTTGTAGCTGAGCACAATCGTCTCGGCTTGAACGTCTTTGATCAGTTGCGCTAGCGCCGGAGCCATGTTGGGCTTTGAGTTGAAAGGGCTTCGGTTAGTGTCCGTACGGACATCTTCGCGTTTGTTGGCGATGCCATAAGTGCCTGGGGCATCCCACCTAACCAAGGTTTCCCAGATGTGGTAGTTCGCAAAGTAACGGTGCTGGTTATAGGGAGGATCAAGGTAGGCCAGGTCTACTGGAGGGATCTGTTTCACCACTTCAAGTGCATCCCCCAGGATGGCTTTGCCGCTACCGCCGATAAGTCCAGGGTCTTGAAGTTCGAGACTATTGTTCGAACGAGAGGCCCACTGCTTTAAGTAAGCCATTTGGATGCCAGTAGTTGAATCGACCCGGTCTGCTGACAATATCAAAGCGGCGAGAAGCGGTTCGTACAGCCAAGAAGTCTTGAAGTCTGACTCAATAGCGTTGCGAATGGCGTCTACGCGCTCGCCGTTTTTTGGCTGAAAATAGCGGGCATCTTCGCAAAACGTCTTTGTAAAATACCCAGCTTCTGGTTTCAACTCCCCCAAGAAAGCAAGCGCTTCGCTAAGTTCGTTTTGGTCACACTGGTTTCTATCGAGCTCGATCCAAGTTTTGGCAAAGACATGGGAATACGAGGCAGTGTCAACCGCGGTTACTTGCAATCCTTGTTCTTTGAAGCCTCGAGCGACCCTCGTTGTTCCTGTGAAAAGGTCCAGGGCAGTCTGCGCACGGCTTGCAATGGCAAGTTGAGTGAGCATCGGCACGAGAGTGCGCTTAGAACCCAGATACTTGATCACTCGTCAAAGTTACACTTGAACTGTGACTAACCCCACCGAGCCACTAAGTGTCGCCGCGCTCTATGCGATCGAGGCAGCTTCGGCGCGCTTGAAATCTAAGCGTCTGACGGTGCTCACCGGGGCTGGAATATCAACGGATTCCGGCATCCCCGATTACCGCGGAGCTGGAAAAGTAGCCAGACACCCAATGACTTTCGACAATTTTGTTGGTAGTGAAGCAGCCCGAGTTCGATATTGGGCTAGATCTTTTGTCGGCTGGAGCCGCATAGCGCTCGCCGAACCGAACGAGGGTCACCGAGCCTTAGCAAAGGCCGAAGAAAACGGTCGCATCGAGATGTTGATAACTCAAAACGTGGATGGCCTTCATCAGCGTTCCGGCTCCCAGAAAGTTATTGACCTGCACGGGCGACTCGATCGCGTGCGCTGCATGAGCTGCTCTTGGGTTATTTCTCGGCTTGAAATGGATGAGCTCTTAACCGAACTAAACCCGCATGTCAGCAAAGATGTCTCATTCGAGTTCACCCCCGATGGCGATGCCGAAATTGAGGCTGTAGCTGGCTTTCGGATCGCAAATTGTGCGAAGTGTGGTGGCGTTCTGAAGCCTGATGTGGTCTTTTTCGGCGAAACAGTGCCTGTTGGAACGGTTGAAAATGCCATGGATGCCGTAATGCGTGCCGACGCGCTTTTGGTGGCTGGAACTTCACTGCAGGTCAACTCGGGCATGAGGTTTGCCCGACAGGCGCATCGAGCAGGTAAAGACGTGGTGATCGTTAATCTCGGTCCTACAAAAGCCGATGACCTGGCTATCGCAAAAATTGAAGCAAATACATCGCTTGTGCTTGGAGAGTTACTAAATGACTGAAACGATTTTGGGTCTTTTGCGTCATGGACAGACCGATTGGAATGTTGCAGGACGCCTTCAGGGAACAAGTGACATTCCTCTAAATGAGACTGGGATTGCCCAGGCTCTAGCCGCAGCCAATGCGATTGATCCATCCGAGTGGGATGTTTTGCTTTCGTCGCCATTATCTAGAGCGAGCGAAACGGCAAAGGCAATAGCCCAAGTGCACGGTCGGCACCAGCACGTGATTGATGATCGGTTTCTTGAACGAGCTTTCGGAGAAGCCGAGGGCTGGAGTTATGAGGAGTGGAAGCGACTGCACGATCCGGCAATCGGGGTCGCTGGCGGAGAAAATCTGGAACAACTTGAGGTGAGGGCCATTGCACTCCTCGAGGCTATGGTCAGTGAGTATGCCGGAAAAAGAGTTCTAGCCGTTTCTCACGGCGCACTCATTCGCAAGCTCGTTCGCATTGCCAGCAATAAGCAACTTCCGCGCGAGGGAGAGCGGTTTGCAAACACTTCTTTGACCAAATTAATCAGTCGCGACGGCGAATGGTCTGTGCTGCACTACGACGGACACTCCCTTTCGGGGATTTAACCCTTTTCGATAGTTTGCAGATAGGTTTTGAGCGCTGTTGCAGATTTGTGCCAATCAAACCGTCTGACGTTCTCCAGGGATAGTTCAGACTTCTGAAGCCAACCACCCTCTAGTTGCAGAACAGCTTCGGCAAAACTCGCAGGGTTCGAAATTTCAAAATAGGTGGCTGCACCGCCACCCACTTCTCTAAAAATCGCAATGTCTGTGCAAATCACGGGCGTTGCTCGCGACATTGATTCGATTACAGGTATGCCAAACCCTTCGTCTCGAGATGCGGTGACCAGTGCAAAAGCAGAGTCTAGAATTTCGACGTATTCCGAATCGCTAACACCGTTGTGAAAAACCACGGATGCCCCGTGCCGCTCGGCCAAAGACTCTAGTTCGGCACGTCGTTTGGGCTGGATCTTGCTCAGCAGGTGCAGTTCAAAGCCTTTAAGCAACCCGCTGCCTTTGATTAGCGTTTCTACGTCCTTGTAGTCCATGAATGAACCCATGTAAACCAGTCGATTGCTTGACGGCTTGGTTCGCTTTTGGAGACTCTCACGATATTCATCCTCGGCCGCGTTGTATACGACCGCCATTTCGCCTTTGAAGAGCTTCGCTTTTTGAATGAGCGCGAAACTTGTCTGACTGATGGTTACCAGTCCATCTGCCTTCGATAGCACGAGTTTCGCCGGAAGAAAACTCAGGTGATAGAGCCGCCATAGAGCCCTTACTAAAAAGTTAAATTCTTTAGGAGGCTTCGGGTGTCGGTAGTAGATCAAGTCATGCAAAGTCAAAACCAGTTTGAATTTCTTTCCAAGCGAACCGGTGGTCTGCATGGGCGAATAAACCAGTTTCGCTCCCCTGCGATTTAGTCGCCTAGCCAGTCCAAGTTCTCTGATTGATGTTGGCGCACATTCCAGAATATGGTCGATCCCCTCTGGCAAGTGTTTCAGTTGGCCGGGATCGCTAATGATGGCCGTGAGTTGGGTGATCTTCGCGAGTTCGTTGCACAGGTTTGCGGCAAAGCGACTGATGCCATCGTGGTGCCCTATGCGAATGAACCGAGCATCAAAGTAAAACGTCACTTTGTATCCCTTAGGAACTCTCGAGTGTGTGAGGCAATTTCAACGGGGCGTTCATAGTGAGTCAGATGCCCGACCCCAGTGAGCTCGACATAGGTTGCATCTGGATAAAGCTCGGCAGCCGCACGCTGAGCCTGTATTGACGTGACGTCATCTTGGTCGGCGCAAATGAGCAGTGTTTTTTGGAGAATATTTGGCGCGTATTCGGTCAGGTTGTGTGCGATCGAGGCCTCAAAACCTTCGGCTGCGGTTTTTGCACTTGTGAATCGACTGAAAAATGTCGAGTGCTGATTTTCTGCCCACTTGCGAAGGGCGCGGTCATCCGACTTGAACATTACAGCCGTTACCAACCACACAACTGGTGGCAGGCTGAGCAACCACATGCCAACGTTTGGCGCCATGACAGCCGAGAACCGGTAGTAAAAACGTGAGAGTTTCGTCATGAAGGTTCGAGGCCCTTGCATCGCTGGTTCTGATACAGGGTTGACAAGAATAATGCGGTGGGCTGGATTTTTGGCCGCGTAACAGCCGACAACCAGTGTGCCAAATGAATGCCCGAGAATGGCAGCCGATTTTTCGAGGTTCAGCGCGGCAACGAAGGCTTCAAGCCATTTGGCATAGTTCTCGACCGAATGCTCGCTCGCTAACGGGCCTGATTCGCCAAATGCGGGCAAATCTGGAACAAAGCAGTCGAAATCCTGCAACGATGCCACGATGGCTGCTAGACCCTCGTGAGTGCCTCGGTAGCCGTGAACCAAAAGAATTTGACCACGCGACCTCGTCTTCGCTGGATAAAACCAAAATGGTGACTCGATACCGAACACCGAAACTCGATTTGCCTGCGCTCTTGCAAGCGCAATGTTCGCTAGTTCTGGGGCTTTTTGAGTCATGGATTTCTTATACCGAAAAGTATTTTGCTTCTGGGTGGTGAAGCACCATGGCGTCGGTCGACTGCTCCGGGTGCAGTTGAAGCTCTTCAGACAACGAGACTCCGATAACTTCGGGTTTCAAGAGTTCAACCATCTTGATTCGGTCTTCTAAGTCTGGGCAGGCAGGGTAGCCGAAAGAGTAACGAGCACCCCTGTAGTCGAGCTTGAAATAGCCCTCCACATCAGATGGTTCCTCTGAGGCAAAACCTAGCTCCTCGCGAACGCGATGGTGCCAAAACTCTGCCAATGCCTCGGTGAGTTGAACTGATAGACCGTGGATCTCCAAGTATTCGCGGTACTCGTTCTTGGAATATAGGTCTGCGGCGAACTCCGAAACTCGATTGCCCATCGTCACGAGCTGAAACGGCACGACATCGATTTTGCCCGAATTTTTGTCCGCGATGAAGTCACTCAAACACAGGTGGCGGTCTCGCGATTGACGAGGAAACTTAAACCTGAGGCGCTCGGTTCCGGCAACTCCCCCGCTGCCACCATCGGTTGCGTTCTCTGGTCCGTGATGAAGAATTACCAAATCATCGCCGTCACTTACAGCGGGAAAGTATCCATACACTACAGCTGCTTCAAGCAAACTGTCAGTCTGAATGCGCTCCAACCAGGCACGAAGTCTTGGGCGCCCTTCGGTCTCGACAAGTTGTTCATATGATGCTCCGTCGTCGCCGCGACCTGGCTTGAGCCCCCACTGGCCCATGAAAGTCGCCCGCTCATCCAAAAACGAAGCGTAGTCACGAAGCGGGATGCCCTTGATGACTCGGGTTCCCCAAAATGGTGGAGTCGGAATGGTGTTGTCGTCGGCAACGTCTGATCGGGCAGGCAAGTTCTCTGGAGCGGTGCGTTCTAGCAGGTTTCCCTTTGGTGTCACTCGCTTCTTGAGGGCAGGCAACTCAACGTCTTCGCCGCGCTTGAACTTCACCAAAGTGTCCATTAGCTTCAGGCCTTCGAATGCATCTCGTGCATACCGAACCTCGCCATTAAATATTTCTGCGAGGTCTTGCTCGACGAAAGCACGAGTTAAGGCTGCACCTCCAAGGATGACGGGCCAGCGCTCGGCCACGCCGCGCTGGTTCATCTCTTCGAGATTCTCTTTCATCACCTGAGTCGACTTCACTAGCAAACCGCTCATGCCGATGACATCTACGTCGTGAAGTTCGGCAGCAGCAAGAATGTCGTTGACCGTCTGCTTGATTCCGATATTTACGGTGTCGAAGCCATTGTTGCTAAGAATGATGTCCACCAGGTTCTTGCCGATATCGTGAACGTCGCCACGAACGGTGGCAAGAAGAATTTTGCCTTTGCCCTGATCGTCGGTTTTTTCGATGTGTGGTTCAAGATGCGCAACGGACGCCTTCATGACCTCAGCGCTTTGCAAAACGAACGGAAGCTGCATTTCGCCTTTGCCGAAAAGTTCTCCAACAACCTGCATGCCGGCTAGCAGGTGGTCGTTGATAATCTGCAATGCCGGCCATCCAAGTGAAAGCGCTTCGTCTAAGTCAGCCTCAAGCCCCTTCTTCTCGCCGTCGATGATGCGTCGCTGAAGGCGCTGGTCAAGCGGCATACCCGCCAACTCGGCAGCTCTCGACTGCTTCATCGCAGAGCTGTCAACACCAGAGAACACATCTAGAAGACGATTCAGCGGGTCGAAGATAACGTTTCCATCGTCGTCGTATTGTCGACGGTCGTAAATCAGGTCCATGGCGGCCTGCAGTTGCTCCGCAGGAATCTGTGCAATGGGCATGATTCGAGCCGCGTGAACAATTGCCGACGACAGGCCTACCTTGGTGCATTCGTGCAAGAAAACTGAGTTCAACACGTGTCGCGCGGCAGGACTGAGCCCGAACGAGATGTTGGAGATTCCGAGGGTTGTCTGCACGCCAGGGAAGTGTTCATTCAAAAGCCGAATAGCCTCGATGGTCTCGATGCCATCTCGACGTGTCTCGTCCTGGCCGGTGGCAATAGGAAAAGTTAGTGTGTCAACCACAATGTCATCAAGCGAATAACCCCAGTGTTGCTGCAGGTCTTCAAGCAGGCGCTTGGCGATCGCAAACTTTGTGTCTGCTGTTCTGGCCTGACCCTCTTCGTCGATGGTGAGTGCAACAACGGCGGCACCGTGCTCTTTGGCGATCGGCATGATTTTCGCGAAACGAGAATTCGGCCCGTCGCCATCTTCGTAGTTCACCGAGTTGATCATTGCTCGACCACCGATGCATTCGAGTCCGGCTTCTAGAACATTGGCTTCGGTCGAGTCTAGAACCAGAGGCAAGGTCGTAGAAGTCACTAAACGCGAAACGAGCTCCCGCATGTCTCTTGCACCGTCGCGACCGACGTAGTCGACGCATACATCCAGCAGGTGAGCGCCTTCTCGGGTTTGTGACTTGGCAATCTCGATGCAGTCATCCCAGTTTTCTGAAAGCAGGGCGTCTCGAAAAGCCTTGGAACCGTTCGCGTTGGTTCTTTCACCAATCGACAGATAGGTCATGGTCTGATCAAAAGGTTGGTGCTGATAAAGCGAGGCTAGACCGGGTTCATCTATCCAAGTCGGGCGACCTGGGTGTTCGCCTCTAACGCGTTTGGCAAGGGCAGCAATGTGCTCAGGTGTTGTTCCGCAACAACCGCCAACAAGACCGGCCCCATATTCGTGGACGAACTGGTTTTGCGCAGTGGCGAGCTCTTCGGCATTCAAAGGGTAGTGGGCGCCGTCAGAGGTCAACACGGGCAAGCCGGCATTAGGCATGACGACCAAAGGAAGACGAGAGAACTTGCTTAGGTAGCGAAGGTGTTCGCTCATTTCGGTTGGACCGGTGGCGCAGTTCATTCCGATTGAATCGATTCCAAGAGCCGTGAGCGCGGTCAAGGCGGCGCCAATTTCGCTTCCGAGAAGCATGGTTCCAGTGGTTTCGACAGTTACCGAGACAATGATTGGCAATCGAATGGCCAGCTCTGTCATCGCACGTTTTGCACCGATTACCGCTGACTTAGCCTGAAGCAGGTCTTGAGCAGTTTCGATGAGAATCGCGTCTGCTCCCCCAAGGATCAGCCCGCGAACGCAAAGTTGGTATGCGTCACGAAGTTGCGAAAAGGGAGCGTGCCCCAAGCTTGGGAGTTTGGTTCCTGGCCCAACAGAGCCAAGAACCCACCGTGGAGCTTGATCAGAGCTAAAGGCGTCAGCGCTTTCTCGAGCGATTTTTGCTCCAGCGAAAGCCAACTCTTCGATGCGCTCTTCAATTCCATATTCAGCTAGATTGGCGAAGTTTGCACCGAAAGTGTTGGTCTCAATTGCCTCTGAGCCGGCAGCCAGATAACGTTCGTGAATGGCTTTGATGATGTCAGGGCGCGTCACATTGAGGATTTCGTTGCAGCCCTCGTGATTTTCGAAATCGGCAAGGCTAGGAGAAGCTGCCTGAATCATTGTTCCCATGGCGCCATCAGCCACCACGACGCGACTGGTCATGGAATCAATAAGGGTCTGGGCGCGAGGACTGAACATGTAGGCACAATTCTACCCTTCTGGCCCTCGCTAAACTTGGTCTAGACGTAACACCACTCAACCCTTTAGGAATCTCGATTAGCACCATTTCAAATCTGCTGAACCGCCATGCCAATGGCGGCAGACAGACGCTGTCGTTTGAGTTTTTCCCACCTAAAGATGACGACTCAGAAATTGTGTTGAAAGATACATTTGCCAAGCTCCTCACTCTTTCACCAGACTTTGTCTCGGTGACCTACGGAGCCGGTGGGTCGAATCCTGAGCGTTCAATTTCGGTAGTAGAGCACATGGCCTCACAGGTTGCCACCATAGGACACCTGACCTGCGTTGGCGCCACGGTGGCAAAAACGTTAGAGATCATCGAACGCTTTGAGGCTGCCGGAGTGGAGGCGATTCTTGCTCTTCGCGGGGACGCGCCAAAGGAAAACCCTGATGCACTTGCTCAAGGAGAGTTCAAACAAGCACTCGAACTTGTTGCCCTGGCCAGCGACCGAAGTCGGATCGAAGTCGGAGTTGCAGCGTTTCCTGAGGGGCATCCTGAGTCTAAAGATTTCACTCAAGACATAAAAGTTCTCAAACTCAAGCAAGACGCGGGCGCCACTTTTGCTGTCACGCAGTTGTTCTATGAAACCGCAGACTACGTTCGAATGGTTTCACTGGCCCGTGAGGCAGGAGTAACCATGCAAATACTGCCTGGAATCATGCCCATCTCGAACGCTAAGCAAGCACTTCGCATGGCCGCACTGAGTGGAGCAAAGGTGCCAGAGGCTCTGTTGCAATCCCTGGAAGCCGCTCAAGATGAAAATCAGGCTCGCGCCATAGGCATGAAATACACCGTCGCATTGGGCAAAGAACTTCTGGCTGCTGGGGCTCCTGGTCTTCACATCTTCTGTTTGAACCAGGTGGCTGCGGCTCAGGAGATTGCCATTGGCGTTGGGCTCGTAGCCTAGCCTCACGGTCAATGTCGGCAAGCGCCGTTAGTCTGACCCTGTGAACGATTTTCTTTTTGACCTAGCTCCTACTCCCCTGCCCGAGTGGGCGAAAAAGCTTGCAGTCTTTGATCTAGAAACCACCGGATTAGACCTCAAGGAGTCGCGCATAGTCACTGCCTGTGCGGCAGTAATCGATGAGACCGGAACTGTTACCGGAGACGATGTCGAGTGGTTGGCCAACCCTGGAATTGCTATTCCTGAAATAGCTGCCTCGGTGCATGGCATCACTACCGAATACGCGCAGGAACACGGCCGCCCGGCTGGCGAGGTGATTGCCGAAATTGTTGACCGGCTACGCAGTTTCTTCGAACAGGGAATTCCTGTCGTTGCTTACAACGCGCCATACGACTTTTCGATTTTGCACTTTGAGGCTCTAAGGCACGGGATAAAACCGCTTGAAAAGCCTGGACCGGTAATTGATCCCTTGGTTATCGATAAGTTCCTCGACCGCTACAGAGGGGGCAAGCGCAGGCTAGAACTGACAGCGGCCTTTTACAACGTGGCCTTGACCGATGCTCACAATGCAACCGCAGATGCGGTTGCTGCTGGCAAAGTTGCACAGGCTATTGCAAGAAAATTTTTTGAACGGCTCGATATTCCGGCTGCCCAACTGCACTCGTTGCAGATTGGTTGGAGCAAGGACCTAGATCAAGACTTCGAGCGGTTCATGCAGGGCAAAGACCCAAGTTTCAAGACCCAGCTGGGCTGGCCACTCAAGTTTCAGGGAGAATAAAAAAATCCCCGTCTTAGGACGGGGATTTTCTTTATTGAAGTGATTAAGCGCCGAAGCCCTTGTAGCGGGTGTTGAATTTCTCGACGCGACCGGCAGAGTCCATGATGCGCTGCTTTCCGGTGTAGAACGGGTGAGAAGCCGACGAGATTTCCACGTCGAATACTGGGTAGGTGTTACCGTCTTCCCACTCGATTGTCTTGCTCGAGGTAACGGTTGAACGAGTGAGGAATGCAACACCCGATGCTAGGTCGCGGAAAACGATCTGCTCGTACTTTGGGTGGATGTCAGCCTTCATGCGAAATACCTTCTAAAGTCTAAAGATTTGGCCAGAGCCAGTTTGGATTTGGCGCAACAGCACCAAGGGAAAACTATACCAGACTAATGGGCTCGAACGCGAGACCTTCCGTCGATCGAATCGACGGAGAGTGTCATGCCGAATGCCTCAGAAATTTTTTCCGAGGTGATGGTTGACCCAATGGCGCCAGCAGCAAAGACGCGGCCATTGACCAAGATCATCGCGTGAGTGAATCCGGTTGGAATTTCTTCTAGATGATGAGTGACCATGATTATCGCCGGAGCTGCTGGAGCGCTTGCATAGGCGCCAATAATACGAATGGTCTTTTCTCGGGATGCCAAATCAAGGCTTGCCACCGGCTCATCTAGAAGCAGTAGCTCGGGGTCGGTCATCACAGCACGGGCAATCTCGGCACGTTTGCGTTCACCGTCGCTTAGTGTTCCAAAGGCTCTATCTGCGTAATCTTGCAGGTGCCATTCGGCCAAAACTCGCCGTGCTCGTCGCTCGTCGACATCTTCGTATTTTTCGTTCCATCGACCGGTAACCGCATAAGAGGCTGTCATCACGGCGTCGAGAACCTTTTCAGAGTTGGGTATTCTCGCGGCGAGCGATGAAGATGCGAATCCGATGCGTGTGCGAAGTTCGAAGACATTGATTTCGCCCAGCCGATCGCCAAGCACGACAGCATCGCCTGATGTTGGTTGAAGTTGCGCAGCGGCAATTCTTAGCAATGTGGTTTTTCCGGCACCATTTGGGCCGATGATTACCCAGCGTTGCTCATCAGTCACTGTCCAGTCGATATTGTTGAGAATCGTATTTCCATCACGCACAACCGACACGTCTCGAAGACGCAAAACTTCATTCATACTCGTAGCCTATTTGTAAGCAGCGATTGCTTCGCTATAAACGCGGATGGTGTCCTGCGCTACGGCATCCCAAGAGAAGTGATCTTCGACACGTTTTCTTCCTGCTTTGCCAAAATCGGAAATCCTAGGGTTTTCTAACATTTCGTTCAGGGCGTCGGCAAAATCTCCTACAAACTTGCCCTCATCCAAAGGTTTACCCGAACCGTCTTGCAACTGCTCGATTGGCACAAGCAGACCAGTTTCTCCGTGCGAAACTACTTCTGGAATGCCCCCGGTAGCGGTCGCCACCACTGGGATGCTGCAAGCCATAGCTTCTAGATTCACGATTCCAAGTGGTTCGTAAATCGATGGGCAGGCAAAAACCGATGCCGCTGACAGAACTGCGATGAGTTCTTCTCTGCTTAGGTGGCGTTCAATCCAGACGACGTTATCGCGTTCCTTTTTGAGTTCTTCAACCAGGTCGGTTACCAAGGTCTGTATTTCTTTGGTGTCCGGAGCGCCTGCGCACAAAACTAGTTGTACGTCTTTCGGAAGTGCTCTGGCGGCTTTCAAAAGATACGGCAGACCTTTTTGCTGAGTGATGCGCCCGACGAACACCACAGAGCGCTGGTCCGGATTCACACCAAGCGACCGAACCAAATCTGGGTCGTCAGCGGATTGAAATGCGGTCAGATCTATTCCGTTGTGAACTACGGTCACTTTCTGTGGGTCAAGCTGCGGGTAGGCGCGCAGTATGTCTTTACGCATTCCGTCAGAAACGGCGATGATGCGCGTCGCACCCTCGTAGGCACTTCGTTCAATCCAGGATGATAGGCGGTAGCCTCCCCCGAGTTGTTCTTCTTTCCAAGGACGAAGTGGTTCAAGGCTGTGAGCCGTTATGAGATGAGGAATGCCGTGAAGTTTGCTGGCGATTTGTCCTGCGAAGTTTGCGTACCAGGTATGCGAGTGAACAAGATCGGCACCTGCAACATCTGAAACCATTTCCAAGTCTGTCGCCATTGTTTGCAATGCTGCGTTGGACTCATTAAAACTTGGCGCGTGACCATAGGCTTTGGTATCGGTTTCATTACGGTCATCTCCGAAGCATCGCACCTGTACTTCGATGTGTTTTCTGAGCACTCTCACCAATTCAGCAACGTGTACACCCGCGCCACCATAGATCGCTGGTGGATATTCTTTGCTGATCAAATCGATTCTCATATCGCAATGTTAGTGAAATGGTTCAAATAGCGAATAACATTTGGCTATGACTAAGCAACAACGAGTATTTGGAATGGTTTTGGCCGGCGGTGAAGGCAAGCGCCTGATGCCGCTAACCGCGGATCGAGCCAAACCAGCTGTTCCATTCGGTGGTTCGTATCGCCTCATTGACTTCGCGCTTTCGAATCTAGTGAACTCGGGCCTGCGTCGAATCGTTGTTCTGACTCAATACAAGTCGCACTCGCTCGACCGACACATCTCCCAGACTTGGCGCATGTCTCCGCTTCTAGGGTCATACGTAGCTTCGGTTCCCGCCCAACAAAGACTTGGCAAGAGATGGTTTTCGGGCAGTGCCGACGCTATTTTGCAGAGCATGAACCTGCTTAGTGACGAAAGACCTGACATAGTCGTTGTGGTTGGAGCCGACCACGTTTACCGCATGGATTTTGAACAGATGGTGAAATCGCACATCGAATCTGGCAAAGGTGTGACAGTGGCAGCCATTCGCCAGCCTATCTCGATGGCTAATCAGTTTGGCGTAATCGAAGTGGATGCCAAAAACCCAAACAAGATTTCTGCTTTCAGGGAAAAACCCCAAAACCCAAAGGGTTTGCCGGGTTCACCAAATGAGGTTTTGGCTTCGATGGGAAACTATGTCTTCACTGCTTCAGCGCTGATTGAAGCGATTGAACAAGACGCTCTGCGCGAAGACTCGAATCACGACATGGGTGGCGACATCGTTCCATATATGGTTACCAAGGACGACGCCGGTGTTTATGACTTCACCTTCAACGAGATTCCAGGATCAACCGAACGTGATCACTCATACTGGCGCGACGTGGGAACAATTGATTCCTATTATGACGCTCACATGGACCTCATTTCGGTGATGCCAATATTCAATCTTTACAACACTGATTGGCCTATCTTTACGCAGCAGGTAAACCTTCCGCCAGCAAAGTTTGTTCACGATGGTGAAGGAAACCAGGGTCGAACGACAGACTCAATCGTCTCGCTTGGCACAGTTGTTTCGGGAGGAATCGTTGAACGTTCGGTTCTGTCTCCTTGGGTGAAAGTTTCGTCTCACGCTCTAGTTACCGACAGCGAGATC
>CAILJO010000132.1 GCA_903834635.1 uncultured Micrococcales bacterium
GATGACGAATCGGGAACGGTTTCGCTCATGACCTTGCACACCGCTAAGGGCCTCGAGTTTCCTGTCGTGTTCTTGGCTGGTCTCGAAGAGGGACTGCTGCCGCACAAGATGTCGTTCTTGGTTCCGGGCGGAATGGCCGAAGAACGCCGACTCTTTTATGTGGGCATCACCCGCGCTAAAAAGCGCTTGTATCTGAGCCTCGCCATGACCCGTTCGCTCTATGGCGAGAGCGACTCGACCATGCCTTCGCGCTATCTTCAAGAGATTCCGCAGCAGCTGATCGATTGGCGCGAATCGGGGGCATCTTCGGGTGCGCCTCGTCGATTCACACCTTCGATTGCCGACGACTCGGGCTATCGCACGGTCGAAAAACCAAAGACCGAGTGGAAGGGCGCCATCACTTCGGTGCGCAACAACGAGGGTCTTCAACTTTCGGTGGGCGACACCGTCAACCACGATGCCTTCGGCAAGGGCCGGGTCATTGCCGTCAACGGTGAGGGCAGCAAGCAGACCGCCGAAATTAACTTTGGCAGCAACGGCACAAAGCGTCTGCTGGTCAAAGTCGCACCCATACAAAAGCTCTAAACTTGATAGCGGTGCGATCGCACCAAAAGCCGAATGGAAAAGCACAATTGGATCTATTTGAGTATCAGGCCCGCGACATGTTCGAGGCCCACGGCGTTCCGGTTCTACAAGGACTGATCGCAGACACCCCAGAAGAAGCCGAGGCAGCAGCCGCCAAGATTGGTGGAGTTGTTGTCGTCAAGGCTCAGGTCAAAACCGGAGGCCGCGGCAAAGCCGGCGGCGTGAAGGTTGCCAAGACCCCACAAGAAGCTCGTGAAGCGGCCGAAAAGATTCTCGGCCTCGACATCAAGGGCCACGTAGTCAAGCGCGTCATGATTGCACAGGGTGCAGCCATCGACAAGGAGTATTACTTCAGCGTTCTGCTCGACCGGTCAAACCGCACCTTCCTTTCGCTTTGCAGCGTTGAAGGTGGCATGGAGATCGAGCAGCTAGCCGAAGAGCGCCCAGAGGCACTAGCCAAGGTTGCCGTTGACGCCTCGAAGGGCATCGACCTTGCCAAGGCACTCGAAATCGCAACCCAGGGTGGTTTCGACGCAGAGACCGCAGCCAAGGTTGCGCCAGTTTTCGTCAAGCTCTATGACGTGTTCGTTAAAGAAGACGCCACCCTCGTTGAGGTCAACCCACTGGTTTTGACCCACGGCGGCGACATTGTTGCTCTAGACGGCAAGGTGACTCTCGACGACAACGCCGAGTTCCGTCACAACCGCGAAGAGATGGAACGCGACACCCTCGACCCACTAGAGGCAAAGGCAAAGGACTGGGACCTCAACTACGTCAAGCTCGACGGCGAAGTCGGAATCATCGGAAACGGTGCCGGCTTGGTCATGTCGACCCTCGACGTGGTCGCCTATGCCGGTGAGCGTCACGGTGGAGTTCGCCCAGCAAACTTCCTAGACATTGGTGGCGGTGCCTCGGCCGAAGTTATGGCCAACGGTCTTGACGTCATTCTCGGTGACAAGCAGGTCAAGAGCGTCTTCGTGAACGTCTTCGGTGGAATCACCGCTTGCGACGCTGTCGCCAACGGCATCGTAGGGGCACTGGACAAGCTCGGATCAGCTGCTACCAAGCCGCTAGTGGTTCGCCTCGACGGCAAC
>CAILJO010000133.1 GCA_903834635.1 uncultured Micrococcales bacterium
CCACCAAGGCTGGTGACCTAACACTTTGGGCCGATGCCGATGCCAACAAGTCGGGATCTATCGTTCTAGGCACAACGGTTGCAAACGCAACCACTATTACCTCAGTGGCCGGAGTGATCACAATCGCTGGCGGAGCCGACGACGGCGCGACCACGGTTGAATCGGGCCGCACTGCAAGCGACAACCGCCCAGATGGCTGGGCCTTCAGCACCAGCACAACCGGAACAGCTGCTTCCGAATCTCGAGGAGTGGTGTTCTCGACCAACAGCTCCGTTTCAAGTTCAAACGGCGACATCTTTATTGCTGGTCAAGTCGCTGAAAACCGAACCATCGGCGATGCCTACGGTGTTCGCATTAATAATGGCACCCAGATCTCCGCGGGCACGGGTCGAGTTCACATCTTTGGCAAGGCGCTAAACGCAACCACAGGTTCGTGGATTATGGGAATCTCTTCAAACGGTGGTTCAGCTACTCGAGCATCGACGATTACTACGACCGGAACGCAGTCCGACTCGATTGTGGTCAACGGTGTTGTAACAGGAACTTCCAAGCGATCGCCTGGTGTCTTATTTGGATCGGGAACAAGTTACACGCCAACCGGAAGCTACATCGCCAACTCTTCGTCTGGCGGCATTAGCGTGACTGGTTCGGCACCTAACGCGGCAACTTCGGACACCACCGACGTGGTGGGCGACGGCATCGAGCTTGGCAAGGTTGGGTTCTATTCAAAGAGCGGAACCATTGCTATCAACGGCGACACTTCGGCCGCCACCTCGACCAACTCCTTCGGAATGTCGTTTGCACACACGTCGGTCTACGCAACTGGTGTTGCAGAGTTCGGCGCATCCCAGTCTGCACTGACCTTGAACTCGGTCGACATGACCAGCTCATCGGCCAACATCGCCTTGAACGCCGACTCATACTCGGTGACCACCAACCCAACTATCAAGACGACCGGCACGCTGTCGTTGAGCACTCCAGCCGGATACGGTTCCAATTCATTTGACCGCGCGGTCACCTTGTCGAAGTTCACCGTTAGCTCGACTGTCACAAGCGTCACCGTTGGAAACGCCGGAACCTCGGGCGCAGACCAAAACAGTGCCGACATCACGGTTGACAGCGCATTCAACATTGCTGGACCAATATCGATCTATGGTGGCAACCTATCGGTGACTCAACCTCAGATTTCAAGCCTGCTCAATGCCAAGATTCTGCTCAAGGCAACCGGTTCGATCACAACCGCTGCAGGCTCGGCAGCTGCAACACCGTTTGTGCTTCGAACCAACAAGGGTGACCTGACGCTCTGGTCTAACGCTGCCGGCACCGCAGCAAACGGATTTATCTATGTCGACAAGTGGAGCTACTTCGACACCACTAACAACGTCGGAACCACTTTGACCACGGGCGGTGGACGAATCACCCTTGCGGGTGGAACCACCACCGATGCCAACGGTGTGCCTACCGGTTATGCAACAAGCAACCTTGCAGCCGATGGTGCCGGCGGTGTTTCACTCGGAACCAACGTCACCGGCGGCGGCGCAAACTGGGTCAAGCTTTACTCGGGTGGTGGAGACATCGCCATTCGAGGTTCATCATCGCAAGCCAAGGGCATCCTGGCGCCTTCTGGTTATGACATCAACGCTGGCACTGGTTCTATCACCCTAGACGGAAAGTCGACCGGAACCACTGCCTCATATAACGGTGAAGGTGTCGAGCTTGTTTATGGCGGAACCGTAAACGCCGCTTCGAGCATCACATCGGCAAAGACTTCGGGAACCGCTATCTCGATTACCGGACAGTCGACTGCAACCAGCTCGTTCGGTGTGATCAACAACAACTGGTCAAGCGGTTTGGTCTCGACGATTTCGGCAACCGGCGGTGGTGACATTGTTATCACCGGCACCGGCCCAACCGATGGTCAGTTCAAGTACAACAACATCTTGGCCAACGGCGGAAACATCACCTTCGACATGTCGACCAACGGCGCCACATTTGCAAACTGCAACATCGGCAAGCTTGCCGGCTCGACTGTGACTGCCGACAGCGGAAACATCATTTATGACGGTGACAAGTACACCGGGGCTTCGACCAACGCTTTCGCAAACAGCGGATATGCAACCATTCGCCCGAACACCTCTGCCAAGGCAATCGACCTGGGTGGAGCCGACAGCGCTACCAGCCTTGGTGTTTCGAACGCCGAACTTGGCGAGTTCAGCGGACAAAGCGCAGTTCGAGTTGGTTCGAGCTCGGCCGGCAATATCACGGTCAGCGCGAACATCTCGATGACCGGAAAGACCCTAGCGATTTACTCGGGTGGCAACGTGAGCGCCAACTCCGGCATCACCATCACCGCTGGCAATCTCGCCGTAAGCGCGACTGGCACCATCACGCTTGGTGGCAGCAACGGCACCGCAGGAAACCTTGCGCTGAACGCCGGCGGCGCATCGGTCACCTATAGCTCGTCAGCGAATTACACCCCGGCCACGGTTGACGGCGTCACACCGTTGTTCGGCATCGTGAAGGACATCTCGGTGACCGGCTGGCTAGGAAACACCGGAACTAGAACCGAATACATCGGCGTTAACATCACCGGCCCACCGACCGCAACTTTGAAAGACCAGTATGGAAACACGCTGGCCAGCCAAAACCTAGCAAACTCGACCTACACGGTCACACTAACCACCACGGGCTCAGCCTCGCTTGGTGGAACTACCAGCGCATCTCCAACCGCTGGTGTGGTCACCTTTAACGCAGCCAAGTTCACCACAGCTGCAGGCACAAACACTCTGACTGCCACCGTTACCACCACAGGCACACTAATCTCGGGCGGAACCACGACCGCCACCTCTGGCTCATACACAGTCGCATTCGGCGACCCAAGCTCTCTAGCGGTCACCACCTCTGCCGGTGGCACCATGAAGGCTGGAACCGCCTTCACCACTCAGCCAGTCATCACCATCAA
>CAILJO010000134.1 GCA_903834635.1 uncultured Micrococcales bacterium
AAAAAATTGGGATTTCGGGCCCAAGATCTGCCACCGAAGACCAGCAAACCTGCCGTCTTGACTCGTGTGTCAGTCTATCAGCCGCCCCGACATTCACCTAGAGGTCGAGGGTTTGTTAGCCTTTTATTTGCCGATTAGGCGTTTATTGCCCTGTTCTGCCGACTTCGACGGCTGCACCATGAAGATGATGTCAACAATCAATGTGGCGATGAATAGCAAGACGAGTGAAACGAGCACCACGATGATGCCGGCAACAAAAGTAGGGTCTGCCATCAGCTCGTCAATAATCGGTGACTTGCCAACTAGGCTCGGGTCGGCCTGCACTGCAGGATCGTCGAGGTAACCGCCATTGACCATCGGCATAATCGCCAGCACAGCGCCAACGACAAAGAGCAAAAAGCCAGGAATAACGCTGAGCATCCACTGCCAGCGATAGCCCGCATCACGCAAACGCCTAACCTGAACAGCCAATGACGGCAACAGCGTGACGATGCTCACCAAGCTGGCAACAGTGTTCGAGCTACCGACGCTGTCTAGAACTGAGGCCACAAGGCCAAGCAAGAAAGTGAAAAGCGCCCAGTACCAATACTCTGAACGAGATGCCACGCCTTTGAAGGTCGCATACTTTTGAAAACCGGTCTTGATTGCAGTTGTAAAATCCATGGCTTTATTGTGCCTCAATTGCTTGGGGATTTGGCCCAAGGCCCCAAATGCAAAAGGGTGGTTAAAAGAAGTTGGCCGCCCAAATCTGGACGGCCAACTCTAAAAACTTTGCGATTAGCGACGCAAGCCAAGCTTCTCGATCAATGAACGGTAGCGGTCGATTTCGACGTTCTGAAGGTAACCCAACAGACGGCGACGCTGACCGACCAACAAAAGCAATCCACGACGTGAGTGGTGGTCGTGCTTGTGGTCTTTCAAGTGCTCGGTTAGATCTTTGATGCGCTGAGTTAGCACAGCAATCTGCACCTCAGGCGAACCAGTGTCACCAGGGTGAGTTGCGTACTGCTCGATAATCGAAGTTTTTACTTTTGCATCTAATGCCATAGTTTGGTTTCCTCTCGGTGCTAGCTGCGCGGCGCGAGAAGCACTTTGCCTCTGCTCTATCTATCCGCGGCCGATACACGGCAACTTCTCAAGCATAGCGAATAACCATGGTGAGTGCCAGCCCATGCTTGCGAGGGCTCAGGTCAATCGGATCAGGGCTATTCGGACCCCAGTGTCGGCAAATCATCTCGCAGGTCGGCAGCCGGCTTCGCTTTAGTGGCTCGTTTTGCTGCTGGCACCACTGGCGCCACTTCGGCCACCGCTGCAGGTACTGCGGGTGTTGGCGCAGGTGCAGGCTTCGCGTATTTATTGCCCTGTTCAAAAGTTTTTGTGGGCTTCAGAGTCACAACCAAAGTAAAAATTCCCAATGCCGCGCTAGAAAAAAGTAGCCCCAAGATCAATAGTGGCGCTGCGACCGCGGCGTATGAGGTTGAGATACCCGTTACTTCACTGTATGAGCTTGGGGCTGTAAACGACGAAATAACAGCAAAAGTCAATAGTGCTGGTGGGATCAACCAGAAATACAAAAGCCTTGAATTGGTTCCTGCATCTTTGAATCTGCGCACCAAAATCGAAATGTTTGGAACCAACAAAACCAGACTCGGAAACCCGAAGAGAAACGGGCTGACAAAATTCACCAGCACATTGAAGAGATACCAATACCAAAATTCACTCAAGCTAGCGGTGTCATACATGACATTCCACTTTTTGAAACCTAGCTTGATGGCCTCGCCAAATTCAACTTGCTTCGACATGCTTGATCCCCAATCGTTCATCGAAAGCCTGTTGCCTAGATGCAACGCTTTAACTTTAGCGTCAGCTTAGAATGACCCGAACTTTGGCCAGGTCGTTATTAATCTCGTTAACTAGGTCTTCTACCCCATTGAATTTTGCGGAAGGCCGAATGTAATCGACGTATTCGAGAGTTACGATTTTGTCATAAAGGTCGAGGTCTCGTCGATCTAGAACATGCGCCTCGATTAGCCTCGGCACAGCCTGAAAGGTCTCGTTGATGCCGACCGAAAGCGCAGTCATATAGCGCTCGCCCTCGCTATAGAGCCAGCCCGCATAAACGCCATCCTTGGGCAAGAAGCCTTCGGCATCGCGCGACATGTTGGCTGTAGGGAACCCAATTTCACGGCCGATTTTTAGGCCGTGTTCAATCACACCGGTTGTTGTGTGCAAGCGACCAAGCAGCCTTGCAGCGGCAACAACATTGCCCTGCAGCAATAGCTCGCGAATTCGACTGGTCGACACCGGCGCACCATCGAACTCAATCTGGCCGACAACTTTAACCATGAAGCCAAGAGCAGCGCCAAGTTCGCGCAATGTTTCGACCGTGCCTGCCCCACCCGCGCCGAATCTAAAATCGCTGCCGACAATAACCAACTTTGCGCCAAGGGCATCAACCAAAATCTGTTGGGCAAACTCTAGAGCGGCAAGCGTTGCAAGAGCCTGATCGAATTTGAGCGTAAGCAAAACTTCGACGCCGGCCTCGGCCAAAAGATGCTGCTTCTGGTGCGGGCCGA
>CAILJO010000135.1 GCA_903834635.1 uncultured Micrococcales bacterium
GTCGTTGCCACCACCTTTTTTGCCGCCTTCGTGGGGGCTGTGTTCACAGTTGTGTCAACCCCGATGTATTCCAGCACCACGAGTCTTTTCGTTTCGACTCCTTCAGGCGCGAATACCGCTGATTTGCTCACCGGCAGCACCTTCACCCAGCAGCGAGTTAAGTCCTACGCAGGCATCGTCACATCGCCTTCGGTTCTCGACCCAGTTGTCGCTTCGCTCGGTTTGGGCGACATCAAAAAGGTTTTGCCAGATCGCATCACCAGCGACGTGCCTTTGAACACCGTCGTGATCAACATCACGGTCACCGACGAAAGCCCATTTCGTGCAGCCAGCATTGCCAACGCGGTTGGTGAGAGCCTGACTAACGTCGTGGCAACTCTCGAGACTCCTACCGGTTCTTCGATTTCGCCCATCAAGCTCAGCACCATCGAGCCAGGAACAGTTGCCGACAAACCCGACAGCCCTAAGCCGCTGCTGAATATGGCCCTCGCCTTGCTCGCGGGTCTTGTCATCGGATTCGGTGTCGCGTTGCTTCGTGAAAACCTCGACCTGCGAATCAAAAACGTCGATGACATTCCCGACAAAGATGGCGTCGCCACAATCCTGGGCGGCATCGTCTTTGATGAAAACGCAGACAGCAACCGACTCGTTGTTCACACCAAACCAAAGAGCACTCGCGCCGAGGCATTCCGTCAGTTGCGCACCAACATTCAATTCGTTGAGGCTGCTCAAGGGTCAAAGTCAATCGTTCTTTCATCGTCTATTCCTTCCGAAGGAAAGTCATCGACGATCGCCAACCTCGCTATCGCCATGGCCGACAGCGGCCAAAAGGTTTTGCTTATCGACTGTGACCTTCGCAAGCCAAAGGTTCACAAGTACTTTGGTCTCGAGGGCTCGGTTGGTCTCACAAACTATTTGATCGACCAAGCCAAGCTTGACGACGTGATTCAGCCTTGGGGTCGCAACGGCCTGAACATCTTGCCTGCCGGTCAGATTCCACCTAACCCGTCCGAGCTTTTGGGTTCACAGTCGATGCGCAACCTTCTCGAAAAACTTGAGACTACTTACGACATCATCCTTATCGACACATCTCCCGTGCTCCCCGTGACCGACACCGCGATTCTCTCGAAGATCACTGGCGGAGTTGTCATGGTGGTTGCCGTCGGCAAGACCACCAAGCCTCAACTCCAAGGTGCACTTGCTCAGCTCGAAACTGTCGGGGCTCCAATTCTTGGTTTCGTTATGAACAAGATTCCGACCAAAGGTGTCGATGCCTACGGCTACAACTCTGGTTATAAATACGGCTACAAATATGGCTACAGCTATGCCTATGGTGCCTATGGTGCCTACAGCGAGGTCTATGGCGAAGAAGACCCAGCCCCAACCAAACCACCAAAACCGTCGAAGGCAACTAAGACAGCCAGAGGCCCGAGAACATCGAGGGAACCTGCAAGTAAGGTTGCTAGAGAATATGTCCAGGTGTTCCAGACAGAAATCAAAAAGGTCATCGAACGCCTTACCAAAAAGAGCTAGCGAATGTCTCAACCATTCCGCATACTCTTTGTGTGCACAGGAAACATCTGCCGGTCACCAATGGCCGAACAAATGTTGAGGCAAAAGTTCGCTGCTCGTAACATAAGGAACATCGAAGTATCTAGCGCAGGGGTGTTTGCGATGGTTGGAGAACCCATCACGCCCGAAGTGAAAGTCGCGCTCACGCAAGCTGGCTACAAGCCCGAGACTCATGCCGCTCGTCAGGCAACCGAGGCTCTTCTTGAAACCGCACACCTTATTCTGACCGCCACCGAAGAGCACCGGGCTCAGGTGGTTCGCACTTTTACCCGCGCAAATCGCAACTCATTCACGATCAAAGAATTCGCAAACCTAGCTCAATTCATCGAACAGCCGAACCCAGAAATCGAAATGGAAAAGCCAGCCGACTTGGCAGACAAACTTCGCATCACCGCTAGCGCTCGCGGATATGCCCCAGAAATTTCGAACTACGATGTGGCCGACCCTTACATGCTGTCACAGCAGGTATTCGATGCAACTCGAGACGAACTTGACACACTTTTGGATGCCGTGGTGAATTGGGTTGCAAATGGCTAGAAATAAAACCTCAGGTTACTCGCGCGTCTACGCACGCCGGCTGGTTATAAGCGATACATTCGCCATTGCTATAGCAATTTTCATTTCTTACCTTGTCATGTTCGACGACATCACATCGGTGGCGGCTCAAGCATCAAGCGAGGGGATTCTTCGGGTCACCCTAAACGCTCCGGCTAGAGCATGGGTGATGGGCATTGTCTGGCTTATCGCTCTGCGCATCTTCAATACCCGCGACCGGAGAATTTTAGGAACTGAGAATGAGGAATATAGGCGAGTTTTCAATTCCTCTTTGTCGGTTCTGGGATTACTCGCCCTTGCTTCGCTGTTTCTGAAACTTGATGTTTCTCGACTTTTCGTAGGTTTCACATTGTTGGGCGGAACACTACTCCTGTTTATCTCTAGATGGAGTTGGCGACTTTGGCTGAGACGTCAACGACGCCAAGGTTTCTATCGCGATACCATTGCAATTTCGGGACCTGCGGGCATCGTTACAGAACTCATTGAAAAATTACGTCGCGACCCGACCTCCACGTTTACGCCTACTCTACTGATAGCGATTAAGGAATCTGATGTCGCAAAGTTGATGCCTCTCGGCATTCCGGTGACCACAAAGTTTGATGATCCCGCAGCGCTCCTCAAAGAGCAAGGAATCGACGTTTTGATTCTTGCGGGGTCAGAAAATCTAAGTGGCAAGCGCTTCAAGTCCATAGCCTGGAACCTTGAAGGCGCCGACATTGAGTTAATCGTCGCACCAGGTCTCGTTGAGGCCTCAACTCCCCGAGTTCACACTCGCCCGGTTTCAGGTATTTCATTTCTCGAAGTAGAAAGCCCTAGGTTTGAGGGGGGTCAGTACGTATTGAAAACCTTGTTTGACATCCTGTTCAGCCTATTGGCA
>CAILJO010000136.1 GCA_903834635.1 uncultured Micrococcales bacterium
AGCCCGAAGATCGTGTTTTTGGGCTCTTACCCTCGGGCCGACAAACAAAAGTCAGAGCACGAAGGCAACAACTCGAACACCGAGTTTGGCTCGGCCGAGGCTTGGCTGAAAAGAATTCGCTCAAAATAATTCATGTAATAGCGTGAAATGTTCCTTTCTTTCACACTCGCTTTGCACTAGTGTTACAAGGTCGAGCATTCTCGACCGCTAAAAATTTCTGAGGGACCTGTTGATGTTTAAATCACGCCTAATTTCAATCCTGACCATTATTTCTATCGCCGTCGGCGGCTTGTTTGCCACCTCTGCGCCAGCTAGTGCAGCCTCGACCGACGCTACTCTGTCAGGTCTAACTGTCACCACCGGTCAAAACTCGCGCGACGCAGGGCTTCGACCAGCATTCGATGCTGCACAGACTTGGTACCAGTTCGTCACCGTTGTCGACGACGTGAACTTTACTGCCACCGCCAATGACGGTGGAGCGACGATTCGTTACAAGTGGGGCACCCACAATGACGTAATCGCCAGTGGTTCAACCGAGACGATCACTTTCACCACCGCGTTGACCGTCGTGACCGTCGAAGTTACGGCAGCCGACGGCACCACCAAGAAGAGCTACACCGTTAACGTTGGCGACCGCGTTCTGCCTCAGCCGAAGGTTGTTTCTGTAACTCCTTCGACCGTAAGCACCTTGGGTGGCTCACACGTTGTGGTAACGATTAAAGACGCGATTCCAGAAGGAAACTACAACGGCGTTTACTGCCGCACAGAAGTTAATTCTTACGTTCCTGGCACCAACGACAACTCTGGCAGCTGGATGATTGCCGAAGGAACACCAGACAACAACGGCAACTCGGTCTACAACGTTGAGATTTATAACCTTTGGGATTACGCCAACGACGTGAGTTACAAGGGCAAGGCCGACATCGGAGTAAGAAACTACTGCAACCCTTATGACGACAGTGTTGGTTGGTGGCGCGATATTTATTCGACCTCCCGCCTAAAAGACGGCTTGACCTTTGCTGACCCAGTCGCATCGTCGATTTCTATCACTGGCGGTGTGGCAACGCCAACCGGCCAGTTTGTAGTCCACGGAACCAACATCAACTCTTCGGCCGATATCGAAGGTTACTTGTTTGATCCTGCACACCCAGGCGAGTTTTTAGGCATTGGAACCTGGAGCTGGAAAGACAACAACAGCGCGGCGATGTATTTCGAGACGCGAGCATACGACGCCAACTGGGAATACACCTATGACAACTGGAACAAGCCAAGCAAGAAGACTCTGGTTCTTCTCGACTGTGAGCGTTACACCTGTTACGACAACAACGACTTCTACGACAGCATTGACGTTGCAAGAGCCAAGGGCGAACTGCTTTACACCACGACCGTTGACTATGCACCAGACCTTCCAAGCAACGTAACGGTTTCTCCAACCAAGGGTTCGGTCAACGGTGGCACAACCATCAAGATCACCGGACACCACCTTGGCGACCCATGGAACAACTATCTGCCTGTCAAGATTGGCGGCATCGACGCCACCAACGTAACTCAGCTTCGTTCAGACGACTGGTGGAGCCTAGATGGCACCGAGACCTACTCGGCCGTAGTTCCGGCTGCTCCAGCTGCTGGTGCGGCATCAATCACCATCAGCAACCGTTGGGGTGACACCACTCTTTCAAGCAAGTTCAACTACGGTGCCAAGCCAGAGATCACCTCGGTAGCACCTGCCACTGTTTCGAACAGCGGCGGTTCACTGATTACCCTCACCGGTAAGAACTTCGGAACTCTAGGCACTCCGAGCGTCACCATTGACGGCATCAAGTCGCCATGTGTCACTCGTGTTAGCGACACCAAGGTTGTCGCCATGGTTCCTGCTGATGCAGCCACAGGTTCGGTTGATGTCAACCTAATCGCCGGCACCGGCGGTGGCTCACCTGATCTGCCAGCTCAGATTTCATTGGCAGCGTCAAGCGCAAACCCAACAGTCAAAACCGTTACGCCAAACAAGATCGCAATCGGTGGCGGTGACGAAATTGTTATCACCGGAACCAACTTCGGTGCCGCAGGCACCGTTGGCGTTACCATCGGCGGAAACTGTGCCACTGTTAGCGCATCATCGGCTACCAGCATCACCGTTCAGACTCCGTCTGGAGACGCATCGGGTGCGGCAGACATCGTCGTTGGTTCGACCACTGGCACGCTGACCAAGGTTGGCGGCGTCACCTATGTTGCAACCCCTGGAATCACCAGCGTTGCGCCTTCGACGATCGCCTCAAGCGCGACTGGTTCAGACGCTAAGGTCACCATCACCGGTGTTGGCCTAGGCGCTTCGGGCACCATTAAGGTTGGCGCGGGCAAGGCAGTTGCCTACACCTCAACCAACTCAGGTACCACGATTGCTAACGTAGCCATTCCAACTTCTACCGTTGGCTCGGTTCTCGTTTCAATCACTCCTAAGGGCGCCAAGACCGCATTCACCACCTCGGTGCGCGTCAAGGCACCAGTAGTTACCTATGTCGGTCCAAACCCACATGACAACCGCTATGACTTCCTAACCGGATTCGAAAACGACGAGGGGGCATCGTATCGAAATGGTTTCACCGCTTATGGCCCAGCCGCCGGTGGTTCGCAACTTCGCATCGAAGGTAGCGGCTTCGGCGTTGCCGGAACCGTAAAGTTTGGCACCGTTTCGGTAACCCCGACCACGTGGACCGACGAATTGATCGTCTTGAGCACCCCAGCTTTGGCTACCGGCTCATACGATGTCAAGGTAGTTCCGGCTGCGGGCTCAGGAACTGCGACCGTAACCCTGGGTTACAACGCCGACGTTCAGCCAGCGACTCCGACTTTCGATTCGGTAGTGGCAGTTGTTGACAATGGCCGCGAAAACCAGCCGTTCACATTTGACCCGGCTGCCGACGCAAGCGATGTCTACCAAATCAACGGAACCGGCTATCTAGGCACCGACTCTGGCGCAGCAACCCGCTTGCTGATCGCCGACTACAACGGCAACAATGGTGTGACCGTGGTTCCTTATGCGATCACCTCGAGCTCGCTCAAGTTCCACGCACCACGTTCGTTCGCGCCTGTTCAGTGGGTCAACATGACCATCACCACAAACGTCAGTTCGGTGTTTCAGACCAGCGCGATGCGATACGTCGGAAATGCTCCACAGCCGACCGTATTCTCACCTGGTGCAGGTCTATGTACCAAGGATGCAATTGGCACCTACAACCCAGGTTCGTTCAGCCTGACTGGTCCTAGCCTGTTCGGCGCATCAGGCACCGTCACCCTAGATGGTGTCGCGTTGCCTGCTGGTGCTGTCAGCTGGTCAGACAGCTCGATCTCGGTGAACCTAGGCGCCCAGACGGCCGATCTTGCTAACCCATGGGGCAACAAGACCGTAGTCTTCACCCCAAGCGACAGCTCGAAGTTGCCTCTTACCTACAACTTCTTCTGTGGTGTTGCTACCAACATCACGACCAAGTTGAACGGTTCGACCAACGCGTTGACCTTGAACGCCGGAACCGCCTACACTGCCTCGGCAGAAATGGTGAACCCGCTTCCAGGCACAACCTTCGTTGAGCCTGCCGATGGTTACCAGTGGGTAACGGCAGCTGACCACAGTGCTAACGGCTGGAACCGCGGAGTAAACAACGGGCTTCCTGTTGCCGCCGGTGACTACTACGTTCGTGCACGAATTGGCGTAGCTACCTACGACACCACCAAGTATTTCCAGTTGACTTCGGCTAACGATGTTCACCTGGTTCTATCGGGTACCGCAATCACCTTCACGCCTAAGTTGACTTCTGGCTCTGCCGTTGAAGTTACCTACTCGGGTCCGTTGGGTGATGGCAAGAACGGCAGCACCAACGACATCACATACACCACCTCGATCACCCCTGCTGATGCAATCACTGCGATTACTTACGAGTTCCGCAACCACGACTGCACCAACAACGGCTGGTCTTCAGGTTTGCCTACCGGAGTTGCTCTAAACAGCTGCACCGGCGACGGCAGTGTTGTTTCGTCGTGGGACATTCGTGTTCGTTCATTCGACATGGTCTCAGGTTCCGTAAACAAGAACATCTACTACCTGCCTACTTATAACGTCTTCAACCTGAAGATCAACAAGAAGTCACTGACCATCTCGGCCGTGAGCGCAAGCAAGGTATACGACGGAACCACCAACATCAACCTCGGTGCAATCTCGGTTACCGGTGCGGTGAACGATGAAACTCCAACGCTAAACACTCAGGCATCTGGTGCTCAGTTCGCTGACGCCAACGCCGGAACCGGCAAGGCAATCACGCTTGCAAGTCCGCTAGTGCTAGCTGGTGCTTTCAACCGCAACTACGCGCTGACCAACCCAGACATCGTGTTCACCGGAACCATCAAGAAGTCAGACGCCTCGCTGCGCCTAACCTCTTCGGTTCCTTCGGTGATCATGAGCAACGTTGTGCCAGTTGAAATCACTGCAACCGTCAAAGACACCAACTCGCACCAGACACCAGACCCAGCCTCAGGAATCTCTGACGTTGTTCTAGTGTCTGCTTCGACAGGTGTCTGTACGATCTCGGGAACCACCGTGACCGTGCTGAAGGCTGGTGACTGTGTCATTAAGGGCACCCAGGCAGCGTCGACAAACTACAACGCAACCAAGGCTTATTCAGACGACTCACTGACCACCGAGACAATCACCATCAAGGTGTTTGCGTCTCCTAAGTCAGTGCAGGTAGTTGCTGATGACTTGAGCATTGCAGTCGGTTCATCGATTGATCCAACCGCTTCGGCAACCGGTCTGATCGATGGCGACGCATTGGGCAACGTATCGTTCGATGTCTACCAGGGCGCAACCTTGCTAAACGCAATGCCTACCACTCCGGGTACCTACAAGATTGTTCCTAAGGATGCAAGCTTGCAGGCCGCTGACATGTCGGCTTACACCAACACCATCAAGTACGTCGCTGGCAAGTTGATCATTACTCAGCTGCCTCCTGTAATCACGACCGTGGCTCCATCGCACGGTCCAGAGGCTGGCGGCACCGTAGTGACCATCACCGGTACGAAGCTAGACACTGTGACTTCGATCACCTTCGGTTCAAAGACTCTGCGCAAGCCGACCTTTACCGTCAATGGTGATGGAACCCAGATCACCTTCAAGACTGCTGCGGGCAAGGGCCAGGTTGACCTGATCTTGCACGCTGGCAACGCGACCGCTGACTCTACCTACACCTACGATGCTCCACCAGTAGTTGCAGTCACCGAGCCATTGAGCTTGTCACTTGAGCTCAAGCTGGTTGTCGGTGCCAAGTTCGAAGGTCAGGATGTAACCATTCAGGGTGGTGGCCTCAAGCCAAACTCTGACTACACCTTGGTCTTGCACTCGACGGCAGTCGTTGTCTACAAGGGAATTGCCGATGCAGATGGAAACTTCTTGCAGATTGTCAAGATGCCAGCTAAGGCCTGTGTCGAAGCTGGAACTCACACCTTGACACTGACCGGTATCAAGCCGAACGGCAAGGCCACCTCGGCCGTTGCTTCGTTCAGTCTGGCAGCCAACTGCGTCGTTGGCACCGGTGCTGCTGTGAAGAACATCAAGAAGGGCAAAGTCACCTGGACTCTGAGCGGATTCCTGTTCAAGTACCGTGACGCAAACCTAACCCCTGCAGGCCTCAAGTCACTTGACCAACTGATCAAGAACATCAAGGGCGCTAAGGTTGTTAGCATCTTCGGTTACACCGAGACTGACACAACCTCTGCAGTGATCAAGAAGGCCAACCTGTTCTTGGCCAAGGCTCGCACCGAAAGCGTGAAGGCCTACCTCAAGAGCAAGGGCATCAACGCGGTATTCCACCTCTTCGGAAAGGGCGGTGTTAACCCAGTTAGCCTCACCGACCAGTCGAAGAACCGCCGCGTAGTAATCGACGCGACCTTCTAAGTCGAAACCAAAGACAAGGATGCCCAACCTAGGTTGGGCATCCTTTCTTTTCGAAGGATAATTGCATAATGAGCAAAAAAGATTCACAGCCAAACTTGTTGCAGCGCATAAACGTTGGGCTAGCCGCAGGCATCGTGGCGCTTTTGGCGCTGACCGCAACCGTTCTTGGCATCGAACTTTATGGGCTAAACGGAATCACAGGCCACATTGTTGTGAAGCCATCCGAAGACTGGTCAACCAACGGGCCAAACGCATCATTCGCCGCAGTAACGCTCTATAGAACCAATCAAGTTCGGCAAATTGCCGAGCTCGAAGTTGCCAACGGAACCGAGACTCAAGATCGCTCCAAAGCCAAGCAGATAATCTCGGCAACTCAGGCCCTTGAGAAAGAGGTCACGGCTGCGCTAAAGAACCACGGAGTTGCCCGATCGACTCTCAAGGTTCCGATGCCAAACCTCTATGCCAAATATGGTGCCCTACTGAAGTCGATGAAATCAGAAGACCCAAGTTTGGTGCAAACCAAGTTCCGGTCAAAGTTCGTTCACGTTGAACAACAGCTGCGACGCCAGGTTCAGGTTGATGCAATGCAGGTTGCCTCTCGCGACCTAGCCAAGGCGACATCGCTTGCAGCATCGCTTTCGGTTTTGATTATCCACTAACCAAGACCCCACAAAACTCGTCAAAGGTAGGCTTGAATCGTGATTGACCCGAATCTGTTGCGCGAAAACCCTGAAGCCGTCAGGGCTTCTCAGCGTGCCCGCGGCGCCGATGTTTCTTTGGTTGATGCGGCCATTTCTGCCGATTCGGCATGGCGCAAGGCGATTCAAGAGTTCGAGGCTCGTCGTGCCGAACAAAACGCGTCGAGCAAACTTGTCGCACAGGCTCCTAAAGAAGAGAAGGCCGCTCTTGTGGCAGCCGCCCAAGGCTTGGCTGCGCGCGTAAAAGACGCTGAGGCCTTGAGCAACGAGGCACAGGCTGCTCTCGACAGCGCCATGATGGCGATCGAAAACGTCGTCATCGAAGGCGTTCCAGCAGGTGGCGAAGATGACTTCGTCGTGTTACGCGAAGTGGGCACCAAAGCCACGTTTGATTTTGAGCCTCGCGACCACGTGGCCCTTGGCGAGATGCTCGACATCATCGACATCGAACGCGGCGCCAAGATTTCGGGCAGCCGATTCTATTTCTTGAAGGGCTGGGGAGCACGCCTCGAATTGGCTCTGATGAACATGGCCCTCGACCTGGCTAGCAAGGCCGATTTCACGCCATTGATCACCCCGACTCTGGTTCGACCAGAGGTCATGGCCGGCACCGGGTTCTTGGGTGCTCACGCCGACGAAATCTACTACCTGCCAGCCGATGACCTCTATCTAACAGGCACCAGCGAAGTGGCGCTGGCCGGCTATCACCGCGATGAAATCATCGACGTTTCGAACGGCCCGATTCGCTACGCCGGTTGGAGCACCTGCTATCGCCGCGAGGCTGGCAGCCACGGAAAAGACACTCGCGGCATCTTGCGAGTTCACCAGTTCAACAAGCTTGAGATGTTCTCTTACATTGCCCCCGAACATGCCGAGGCTGAGCACCTTCGCCTGCTCGCTCTCGAAGAGCAAATGCTTCAGGCCTGCGAGCTGGCTTATCGCGTAATCGACACCGCTGCCGGTGACCTCGGTTCGAGTGCCGCCCGCAAGTACGACAGCGAAGCCTGGGTACCAAGCCAGAACACCTATCGCGAGCTCACCTCGTCTTCGAACTGCACAACCTTCCAAGCCCGTCGCCTGAACGTTCGTCACCGTCGCGCTGACGGCAAGACTGCGCCCGTTGCCACATTGAACGGCACCCTGGCGACGACTCGCTGGTTGGTGGCGATTCTCGAAACGCACCAGCAGGCCGATGGCTCGGTTCGCATTCCGACTGCCCTGCGCCCTTACTTGGGTGGAGCCGAATTCATTACCGCAAAGACAACCGCCTAGTCCATGGCGCTTGCAACAGACCAAGACCGCTGGCTTATCGCCATCGACATCGACGGAACCCTGGTTCACGATGACGGCTATCTTTCACCAGCAGTGGTCAAAGAGGTTCAGCGCGTTCGTGACCTTGGCCATATTGTTGTTGTTGCCACCGGCCGCTCGGCTGCCAACGGTTTTCCGGTTATTCGCGAGGTCGGCATCCAAGATGGCTTCGCCGTGTGCGCCAACGGTGCCGTGACCATCGAGGTTGATCCTGTGCTGCCGACCGGTTTTCGTCAGCATGAGGTCATCACCTTTGACCCGAAAGAAGTTCTTGGTCGACTAACCGAAGCGCTGCCTAAGGCTCACTTCGCTGTCGAAAAGTCTGACGGAAGTTACTTGTTTCACCGGCCGTTCCCAACCTATGCACTGGGCGAGAACAATGTCGAAACCCCGCTTCACGAACTCAGCGACCACCCCGTGAGTCGCGTGGTCGTGCTTAGCCCAGACCAAGAGGTTGGTGAGTTTCTCGACACGGTCGAGCGCATCGGACTTCAATCGGTTACCTATGCGATTGGCTACACAGCGTGGCTCGACATCGCTCCACTTGGTGTAACCAAGGCAAGTGCACTCGAAAAACTGCGACAGCATCATGGCATTCGCGCCGACCAGGTGATTGCCATCGGTGATGGTCGAAACGACATAAACATGTTCGAGTGGGCGCAGGCCGGTGGCGGCATTGGCTTTGCGATGGCTCAAGGCCCTGATGAGGTTCGCGCGGCTGCAGCCGTGGTCACCTCGTCGGTCGAGGATGACGGAGTTGCCAGAGTTCTCTCAGGTTTCGAGGGCATACTCTTCTCGAGGACTCTCGGTTAGAATTAGAAACTTGCGGGGCTTCTTGGCGAAGTCCGCAGGTTTGAGTGCTTAGCCCTCCCAACAATGCTTAAGGAATGACGTTCAGTGACTGAAGAGAAAAAAACTCAGGTTAGTCGCCGCGCGCACCGCAAAGAAAAGCGTCGTCCACTTGCGCGCCACGGGCGCATCCCGGTTCAAAAGACTGGCTCGGCCATCTGGGGTCTGTTTTTTAAAGGTCTCGCGGCATTCATCGGCGCTACTTTGGCCGTTGTGGGTTTTGTCACCGTCGACCTGACCAACCAAATCAAGGCAAACGGAATTACCCTCACCGATGCCAACGGCAACGCCTTCAAACCACCAGCCGACATGAAGGGTCCAATCAATTTGATGTTGGTTGGTTCTGACTCGCGAGCAGGTCAGAGCGCAGTGTTTGGCAAGGTTTCGTCGACACTTGCCGACGTCATCATTGTTTTGCACATCTCGGCTGACCGCAAAAATGCGGTCGCACTCTCGTTTCCTCGCGACTTGCTGGTGCCTTGGCCAGCGTGCCCAAGCACCAGCGGTGGCTCGGGCTATTTGCCTCAGTCGCTCGGGCAGATCAATGCAACCATCGCCAACGGCGGCCCAGGCTGCACGTTGCTAACGGTCGAAAAGCTGACCGGCCTAACCATTCCTTATCTGGCGATGATCAACTTCAGCGGCGTCATCGAGATGTCGAACGCAATCGGCGGCGTACAGGTTTGTGTAGCCAAAGACATTAATGACACCTACACGTTCTTGCACCTGAAGAAGGGCGTTCACGTCTTGCAAGGCATGCAAGCTCTTCAGTTCTTGCGCACGCGCCACGGTGTTGGCGACGGTTCAGACCTAAGCCGCATCAGCAACCAGCAGGTTTTCTTGACCTCGCTTGTTCGCAAGGTTCGCAGCGCAGGCGTTCTGACCAACCCTGTCTATCTCTATTCGCTTGCCAATGCAGCAGCGCGAAACATGACGCTCTCGAGCAGCCTGACCGACCTCAACACCATGGTCTCGATTGCTTCGGCTCTAAAGAATGTTCCGCTCGAGAAGATCACCTTCCTGCAGGTGCCAGCACACGGCGGGCTTCCAGCGCCTAACTCTGGTCGAGTGATGCCCAACTATGACCAGGCAAACGTTCTCTTTCAAAAGCTTGTCAACGACGAACCGATTGTTCTGAACAAAGCCAACACCGGCAGCGGTGCAATCGTTGACCCAAGCTCAACTCCGTCGCCACAGCCAACCAAGTCTGGAGCCCCAGCACCAAGCCCAACTCCTAGCGACACATCTCTCGATTGGGCCCGCGGCACCAACGCAAGCACCAAAACCTGTTCAGCCTAAAAACCTTTTCACCCAAAATCCATTTCGCCCAAAATCCGTTAAGCACGGCGCTCTGGTTTCGGCTAAACTTGTGGAGTTATTGGAGACGTCGCATAGCCCGGTCGAGTGCGCCTCACTGCTAATGAGGTAACCCTGAAAGGGGTTCGGAGGTTCAAATCCTCTCGTCTCCGCAAATAGCTGAAACCCCCGACTTTTCGGGGGTTTTTGTCTATTGACCAAATGAAAGGTTCAACAAGTGAACGCCCAAGAACCAGTCGCCTACCAACACCGCTGGCTAGTGCTAACCGTTGTTCTCATCGCCGAGATGATGGATCTGCTCGACTCGACCATCGTCAACGTGGGTGGACCGGCACTTGCCGAAAAACTTCACGCCACCTCAACCGACCTTCAGTGGGTAATCGGTGGCTACGCTCTGGCGCTTGGCTCGGGGCTCATCCTTGGTGGACGCCTTGGTGACCGCTTTGGTCGTCGCAACATGTTCTTGTTCGGGCTGGTTGGATTTACCTTGGCTTCATTGGCTTGTGCCTTCGCGCCAACCATCGTCGCTCTGATTGTGTTGCGATTCATCCAAGGTTTCTTGGGCGCGATGCTTTTGCCACAGGGCTTTGGTTTGATTCGCGACGCATTTCCGCCAGCCGAATTCGGCAAAGCTTTTGCCGCCTACGGTCCGGCATTCGGCTTGGGTGGAATTCTTGGCCCAATCATCGGTGGCTTCCTGATTCAGGCAAACATCCTCGACCTAGGATGGCGTGCCGTGTTCTTGGTAAACGTGCCAATCGGCATTATCGCCACCGCCATCTCTTACCGGTTCTTGCAAAAGACCAGCGCCGACAAGACCATCAAGATCGACATCTTCGGTGCCCTTTTGGTGATGTTGGCGTCGGGTCTGTTGGTTTACCCGCTGATACAAGGTCAGCAAGCTGGCTGGCCGCTCTGGACCTACCTGATGCTGGGTGGTTCGGTTCTCGCCTTTTTGCTATTCGCCCGCCTAGAGTTTGTTGCCCGCAAAGAGGGCAAGACCACACTCATCGACCCAACCATCTTCAAGCACCGTGACTACACCTTTGGCCTCGCTGGGCTCGGTTTGTATTTCGCGGGCTTCACCGGCATCTACTTGATTCTCACCCTGTTTCTGCAGTTTGGTGAAAAGTTCACCTCAGCCGAGGCGGGCCTAGGAAACATTCCTATCGCGCTGGGCTCGGCTATCGGTGGAACCATCAGTGGTGCGTTTTTGGCTGAAAAGATCGGCGGTCGCTACACACTGCAAATCGGTGCTGCGGTGCAGCTTGCTGGCATAGCACTGCTGTGGTTTGCTCTGCCAAGCCTGAACAACTTCTCGATCTGGCAGATTGTGCCCGCTCTAGTGGTCTCAGGAATCGGCACCGGTCTAATCGCCGCCCCAATCTTCGACACCATACTTTCAACGGTCGAACCACAACAAAGTGGCTCGGCAAGCGGAGTGCTATCTGCCGTGCAGTCAGTTTTCTCATCGGTGGGTGTAGCAATCTTCGGAACCGTGTTCTTCAACTTCGCACTCAAAGGCCAAGCCGACGTCGGATTTCGAAACGGACTACTCGTGCAGCTCATCCTGGTCGTTTTGTTCGTAGCCATCTCGAGCGTTCTGCCAAAGCGCATCAGACAATAGCGTTTATTGTGAAGAAACAGGTTTCACGCTAAACTGTCTAAGTTGCCTTGCGAAAGCAAGGTCCCAGCGTTTGTAGCTCAACGGATAGAGCATCTGACTACGGATCAGAAGGTTGGGGGTTCGAGTCCCTCCAAGCGCACGAAAGCCGGTTCCTTCTCACGAGGACCGGTTTTTCACTTTAAGTTGCTAGTTGCCGAGGAATGGGCGCAACTCGACCTTGCGGTTGCAAGCTTTAGAGCCTTGGGCGGCTAACGCGTCGGCTTGTCCACGTGATACGCCTTCGATTACGGCGATTAAGAACTTCAGGGCGTTCTATATGGGTGTTGAGGTCAGCGCTTCGGCTTGCGCTTCGTCAAATCCCCAAATCGCGAGTGAGATGCCCAGGGCTTTGTCTGCCGTCTCTGGGGAAAACTTCTTTGTCACGAATACACCTTGAAAAATGCCGGCAACAGCCTGGGCCCAGAGCTCGAGTCGAATGTCTAGATCTTTCGGCTCTAATCCGTCTTTACTTACGGCTGCTTTGAAAGATTGCATGGCGTTCGGCCTGAGTGCATCGACGACGAAAGGGGAATCGTTCAGAGTTTTCGAAAGTATGCGTCCGAGGAGAGTGTGAGTACTGTCGACCCTGAAGAGTTTGCGGCAAACGTCGATCTTTGTTTCGACACCCTCGCCCTGATTTCTGCCGTCATAGGCCCAGGTGACCCACTCTAGCCAGATGTCATTTAAGGCTTCTTTTAGGTACTCCTCTTTGCTTTCAAAGTGGTTGTAGATTGTGGCCGGAGAAACCTGGGCTTCTTTGGCGAGGTCCTCTATGGTGGCGCTGAGGCCGACATCTGCAAGGACCTGATGTGCCGACTTGAGTAGTGAAGCGCGCGTTCGCGCCCTGTAGGCGTCTTGCCGCCCAGTGGTTAGCTTCGTTTCGTAAACATTGTTCACTCCATAATTGTATCGAACAGCGAAGTCTGTAATATGTATCTAAACTTGGGTAAAGGGTCCAATCTTGAAACTGGAGTATGCAATGAAGAAATCCCTCATGTCTGCTTTGACCGGCCTACTTGGTCTACTTCTGGTTGCAACGGGCGTTGCGCCATCAGCGCAGGCTGCAGAGACAACCGTTTATTGCTCCGTGTCCGGTACCTTCACAATATCCGGGACAACCCTGACTTCATCGACCAGCAACTGTGCCGGTGAGATAACGATTCCTGCGAACGTTACCGAGATAAGCAGTTTTGCTTTCAATCGTAGAAACGTCACGAAGGTTACCTTCGAAGCAAATAGTCAACTCCAAGTAATTGATTCCTATGCTTTCGAGTTCACCAAGATCAGCTCGCTAACTTTGCCGCCGAGCGTAAGTCAGATTTTTAGCGGGGCTTTTGGATCCACCCAACTAACTTCGATTTCGATTCCAGCCCAGGTTTTTTTGCTGTTCGGTGGGAGCTTTGGCGCTTCTCCCATTACAAGCGTGGTATTCGAGTCTGGATCTGATCCTCGTTATTTTTCTGATGAAGTCTTCAATGGTGATTCGCAGCTTGTTTCTATGACTTATCGAGGCAGAACCACACTTTCTGCCGACCCATTCGCTCTCAGCTCAGTGGTTGCTAATTTTCTCGGATGGTCGGAAACTCCGGGTGGCGCGAAAATATCTTTCCCTTACTCAAGCGGAGCCTCACCTGACATAACTCTTTATGCGAATTGGACACCTAAAACCTACCCCGCTAATTTCAACTCAACAGGAGGAACACCTGTGCCAACAGGCACCGTGGTTGGAGGGCAAATTCAGTTTCCTGAGCCGCCAACCCAGCCCGGCTACACGTTTGCCGGTTGGTCTGATTCGAGATCAGGGACCCCGATAACCACATGGCTTCATGCCTACGGGGCTGACTTATATGCGCTCTGGGTTCCCGGCCCGAATGCGGTTTTGTACAACTCAAATGGCGGGTCCGAAGTTGCCAATGGCTCCTTTATTACAGGAGACAAAATCGCCGCAGCTCCTCCTGCGCCGACCCGCACCGGCTACTCCTTCGCTGGATGGAGTGAAACTAGAGGCGGCTATTCGATTTCGTTCCCTTATGAACCTGGAGTGGTCGGAGACTTCACTCTCTACGCCAAGTGGACGCCTACAAGGAACGTAGTCAACTTCGACTCGACTGGTGGTTCAAATGTGTCCGCCGGTTCGTTTTTGACGGATGGCCAGATTTCCTACGCTCCTGAAACACCATCGCGGCCGGGTTACACCTTTGCCGCCTGGTCGACCTCTCGCGGTGGGGCAGCAATTTCGTTCCCCTTTACTCCGAGTGTTAAGACCGACATGACCATCTATGCCCAGTGGAGTGCGAACACGAACTCGGTCAACTTCGATTCAACTGGTGGTTCAAATGTGTCCGCCGGTTCGTTTTTGACGGATGGCCAGATTTCCGACGCTCCTGAAACACCATCGCGGCCGGGTTACACCTTTGCCGGTTGGGCCGAGAAGTCCGACGGGGCCGAAATTTCGTTTCCTTATTCACCAACTGCAACAAGCGATATAACTCTCTATGCGAAATGGACCCCAAACAGATACGTGGTCACTTTCAATTCACAACGTGGATCTAACGTATTAGCCGGTTCATTTCTAACCGATGGTCAAGTCGTTGAAGCTCCTTTGGCTCCAACCCGCCCCGGTTACACATTTGCTGGATGGTCTGAAAATGTGAGTGGCGATTTGGTCTCTTTCCCATATTCGCCGGGTGTAATCCAAGACGTCACTCTCTACGCAAAGTGGGTCGCAAGAACTAATGCCGTGAACTTCAATTCAGAGGGCGGCACCAACGTTTTGGCGGGTTCGTTTCTAACTGATGGCCAAGTCCTGGCGGCTCCTCTGGTGCCGATACGCGCCGGCTACTCTTTCGTGGGATGGGCTACGAGCGAAAGCGGGCAACCAATTGCTTTCCCCTATGCCCCTGCTACCACTCACGATATAACCCTTTACGCTCAGTGGTTTCGTGACCCCTATAAACCAGAAAAACAATCAGACGCAACTGTGGCTGGTACTGGTATTCAGAACAAGATTATGACTGCGACAACTGGCTCTTGGGATGCCTTCCCTGAAGCGGCTGTTTCGCTGCAGTGGTATCGCTGCGATAAAGCTGTGGATGCTGGTTTGAGTGCATTGCCTAGCGGTTCTAAGTGTGTCAAGATCAATGGTTCGACTTCGCCTGATTACAATGTTGTTGTTGCCGATGCAGGTAAATTCCTAACCGTTTTGGTGCAGGCCCAAAACACTATCGGAACCACTGTGACGACGGGGCGATCGTTTTTTGCTCCCAAACTGTTGGCGCCAACCAAAATTCAGTTCCCTGTCGTGACCGGTACTGCTGTTGCGAAGAAGGTGTTGACCGCTTCGGCTGGTACCTGGAACTCAAACCCTTTGGCGGTTACTACTTTCCAGTGGTTCCGCTGCGAAAAAGCAACTAAGGCAAGCAAAGCGCCGGTTTCACCAAAGTCCGTTTGCCTTGTGATTAAGCGTGCAACTAAGGCGACTTACAAGCTTTCATCAGCAGATGAAGGAAAGTTTGTGACATCGCAGGTTACGGCTGTGAACACTCAGGGAACAGTCGCAGTGACAGCTTCGTCACCGCATGTTGCTTTGACTCCGTCGAACACTTCGATTCCACTAATTTCTGGCACGCCCATGGTCGGCAAGAGTCTGACTGCGAACACTGGAGCATGGTTAGGCTTCCCAAAACCGAAAACGGCCGTTCAGTGGTATCGGTGTGCCAAACCAACTGCGGCTGGAGCCAAAAAGTTCACCGGGTCCAGTCGTTGTGTTGCCATCAAGGGTGCGACCAAGAAACGCTACGCAGTTACCGTTCAAGATAAAAACAAGTACATTTCTGTACTCGTTTCTGCGGTCAACGCAGCTGCAACCATCACTATTACAGCCGATTCACAACAGGTTGCCTTCAAGCCAACCAAGGCTGGCAATCCAACCATTTCTGGATCGGCTTCGGTAGACAAAACACTGACAGCTTCACCAGGGCGTTGGACGGCGTTCCCAGAGGCGACAACAAGCTTCAAATGGTATCGCTGCACAAACCCAACTGCGGCTGGAGCTGAAAAGTTCACCAGCGCTAGCGGTTGTGTTGCAATCGGCGGCGTAAGCGGCAGCAAATACACCGTCACCGCAGCCGACCAAGGCAAATACATTTCGGTACTCGTAAAAGCTGTCAACTCTGCCGGAAGCGCATCGGCAACCTCGAAGTCAACCGGAAAGGTCGGCTAGCTGGGTTAGCGCCCCCTCCAAGCGCACGAAAACTCCACCTGATCTCACGTCGGTGGAGTTTTTACTTTAAGAACCTAGTTGCCGAGGAATGGGCGCAACTCGACCTTGCGGTTGCAGGCTTTCGAACCTTCCGCAGCAAGCGATTTTGCCTGTTCGAGCGAATCGGCCTGAATGATCCAGAACCCGCTCATGTATTCACCCTCTGCCGTGACGAGAATGGTCGATTAAGACTTTATCGAATGTTTAAAAGTTTGCTAGACCATCCATCAACTGCTTGCCCCTAAACTTGGCAACGTTACCGTTAGGAGACCCTGTGTCGGTTAAGAAATCATTTGTATCTGCCTTGGCATCTTTGAGCATGCTGATCGGCTTGGGCATTACTGCTTTGCCAGCTCAGGCTGCCGCAACCAGTCCGGTTGTCTCGGGCACCCCGGCCGTTGGTTCGACACTTACGGTTGCGCAGGGAAAATGGGATTCAACACCTGCCCCGACCGAGCAGTGGTTCAGAAACGGCCTAGCAATTCGTGGAGCAACAACAACTTCTTACACTTTGACCCCAAGTGATTACCTGCAAGAAATCACGGTGGTCGTAAAGGGCAAACGAGCAAAGAAAGACGCCGTTGAATTCGCACCTCTTTTGCCAATGATTGCTGCTGGGCCAGATACGCCCGCTGCCAATGGAACAACGGTTGCGCAACTAATACCAGGTGTGACCCAAGGCAGGTGCGCACTGATTCCAAACGGAACAGTTCAATGCTCTCTTGTCAGCAGAAACACAATTGGTGTGTATGGAGCAACAGCGATTGCCGGCCTAACTAATGCTGTCGAAATCGCCGGCTCCGGGTATTACAACTGTGCACTCGATGTAGTCCCTCCCGGAGACCCACTGCACGACCTTGCCTTCCTGCGGCTTGACGACGTCAGCGACGATCTCCTTGTCGCTCCTCGAGGCTATCCGAACGCAGATCAGGTCCTTGAGCCTTACCATGTCGCCGGCCTTCATGGCC
>CAILJO010000137.1 GCA_903834635.1 uncultured Micrococcales bacterium
CTCGGTCGACCTGTTGCCCAGACTCATTTGCTGCTTCAGGAATTTGAGACTATTTCTTGATGCCCAAATGAAAACATAGACGCCATAACCCGCCCAAGCGAAAATTAGATAGAACAGGGCTGGCGAGAAAATTAGCCATGTGCCAAGTGAAGGCAGCACTACCCCGAGAAACTGAATTGCCACGCCTACGATAAGCACTGCAAGAAACAATGCAACTTTGACGAAATAGGTTCTGGCCAGATTTATTCGTTTGGTGGTTGACACATTGATCGGCTGTATCGGCTTTATCGGCTGTATTGGCTCTAGCTGTTCGACCTTTGACTCGCGCCAGGCCAGCAAGATTAGCGGGAATGAGTAGGCCACATACGTAAGCACCGCGAACAGCTGAGCAAAAAATGCCACAGGGTTGTTGGCCACCAGCGAGACCACGTAGGCGTTGATCTGCTCGACAAAGAGCACCGACTGCGATTTTCCACTTGCCCAGCCGGGGCCTGGGTAGAAACCAATGGCACTCAAAATTGCCAGCAACACTGCCGCACCTAGGCCGATTCTGCGCACCACCAGATAACCGGTTCTAAAAGCCCAATCGCGATTGGCGATTTCTCGCTCGTCGAGGTATTCATCTGGCAACGAGGTGACTCGCCGCATTGAACGCCTAAGCAGAAAGAATGAACCAATCATGATTGGCAATGCCCAAAGGGCCAGAAGCGCAAATATGCCATAGGCGATTAAAAACCAGATCTGCGCCAAAGTCGGATTTGTAATAATTTCACAGTGATTTTTCACGCAGTCTGAGCGTGGGATCAGCATAAAAGCAAAATCGATGTAGCTAAACAGCACTGCGACAATGCAAAGCAACCTTCTAAACGCACCTGAGATCAAAACGCCGCGTGGTGGGTTGCTTAAAATTCTCTCAATTCTTGACCTGCGCATCGACGCAATCAAATTATCTTTTTCGGCCATCACTTTTTCGCTTTCGACTTGAATAGCTGTTCAACTTTGCAATCGAGCGCTTCGGCCAGCCTGAGAGCCAATGCCAAGCTGGGTGCGTATTCACCGCGCTCAATGTAGCTCATGGTTTGATAGTGCACGCCAACGATGTCGGCTAGTTCTTGCCTCGATATGTCGCGCTTAGTTCTAAACAACTCAACAAAGTTGTCGAGTTGATCTTTGTCTTGCTTAGGCTGTCTACCCATGACTTAAGTATAAATGCTCTAGAGCATAATTACTTAACTCTTTGGACCACTGGTTTTGGCCGCTTACCAGAGGCGCGCCTGGCCGGCTGCACCCCCGACCAAACAAAAAAGTGTGGGGCTCGATTTCTCGAACCCCACACTTTTAGTGGTGCAATCTTGTGTCGAAGACTAGTTAGTCCAGACGATTTCAACCTCGGCGCGACGGTCTTGGTCGTTGCCTAGGTGATAGATGCCCTTGCCATCTAGGGTGTATGTGCCCTTGATACTCTTCGACTTTAGGTATTTCGCAGTTACGGTTGCACGAGCAATCGACAACGCTGCGTCGATCTTGGTGCTTGCGGTGCGGTGCACCCAACCGTTGATGTCAACCGAAGCGATCACTGCATTCTTCGGAATGCCCTTGATCAGCTTGTCTAGCGATGCCTTGCCGGCAGCAGTTAGCACCGACGAGTCGCCACCAAAGATGACGTAACCCGTCGAGGTGTTACCACCAGGGATGTATTCGTAGCTCTGTGGGAACGTGAACGAACCATCCTTGGTAGTCACCGTGATGTCGAC
>CAILJO010000138.1 GCA_903834635.1 uncultured Micrococcales bacterium
GAAATTGCGCTGTCGAGCGAGAGGCGCCAGTTGTCGACCAAAGGCTGGGTTCGGCGAACGCGGTTGAGAGTTTCATCGGCCATTTTGAGATCGACGTTGCGAGTAGCCAACTTCAGTGAGTCAAGCGAATCGAGAAAGACATCGAAAAGCTTGCCTGCATCGGTGCGCGCCAGTCCGCGAGGATCACGAGGAATCAAGGCGGTGACCACCAGAGCGGTCACCCCTCCGACCAGCCCGTCGATGCTTCGAATAAATGGGCCGCCTGGTGGCGCGACCAGCAGCTGCACCAACATGGCCTGAATGCCAACCGTCAAAGCAAAAGCTGCGCTGCCCGAAATGAATCTCGCGGTGATGAGCGCGATCAACAGCGTTAGCGCCATCTGCCAAACACCTTGGCCCAGAGTGCTCACCAAGACTTCGCTCAGTGCAATGCCAATGCTCATGCCCAAAGCGGTTTCAAAAACACGTCGAGGTCTGGCGTCGCGAGTAAAACCAAGGGCAGTGATGCTCACGGTGACAGCAAAAAGTGGCACCTCGTGCAACAGCACAAAGTGGCTAAAAGAGTAGGCGCTGATTGCACCGATGATGATCTGAATGATCGGGGCGAGTGACTCGATGGCGCGACGATAAGACTCTTTTGCACTCCAGTGCAAACCCAGGTTTTTGTTCGCCATCTATTTGCCCCTCAACAAATTCGGACGCTTGATTCCGGCAGCCTTTCCGGCGTCCACAGGAACAATAATCTCTTGCTTGGCTGAGTATTCGCCATGTTCGCTAACCACCAGCAACTCGGCATCTGGGTCGAGTGAGCGCTTCAACAAGGCCAGCGCGATTGGCCCGGCCTCAAAGTGCTGCCCAACCGAAGTCACACGCCCAACAGCCCGTTCGCCCGGCTTGCCATCGGTGTATTCAAATATTTCGTCCCCGGCTACAGGAATATCGTGGCTGGTGCCATCGAGGTGCAAGAAGGTGAGCCTGCGCGGTGGGTGCCCAAGGTTGTGAGTCTTGGCAACCGCCTCTTGTCCTCGATAGCAACCCTTCGACATGTGCACAGCTGTCGCCAACCAGTCGAGTTCGTTTGGCAGAGTCTTTTCGTCTACATCGTCAATCGACGGGCGGTGGGCTTGAATTCGAAGCGCCTCAAAGGCATCGGTTCCAACTCGATCGAGTGAAGACGCAAAATCGGCTGCCTTCGACTTCTCAACGACGTGCTCGGTGAAATTCCACCCAGATGGCACGCCGGCCGCATAGCGGGCACCGCCCGGCACAATGCTTGGCCACGGGTCTCGCCAAGAAATCTCAGCACCGTCGAGCGCCGCACCTTCGGATCCAAAAACGCCAAAGACCGAGAAGTCTGCAGAGCAGTCTTGAATCGCATCGACTTTCTCGCGAAAAATGTGCATGTTCATGGCACGGGTTACGGCAGCGACATCGGCGCTGCGCAAAAGCAGCCACACGGCAGAGCCATCGTAGTAGGCATGAAATTCGTGCTTGACGTGACCCTGAACATCGAGCCAAAGTGCCTCGCGCGATTCGCCAGCTTTGAGGTTTTTGAAATCGGCGGTGAACATCGCGTGCAGCCAAGGCAGTGCGTCGGCACCGCTCACTTTGAGCACAACCTTGTCTAATTCAACAACGGCTTTGCCCGCAGCCAAGTTTCGCTGCTCGATCATTGGGTTGCCAAAGTGTGCTTTGACGGTCATGGTTACTCGACGCGTTCGAGGCGTGCAGAGGCGTGCGACTTGAGCTCGCCGCCCGGCATTGCGATGTCCCAAACCCACAAGAGAGCGCCCTCAACCTGCCCGTACATGCGAGTCGAGTGGCGATAGGTTTTTGCGCCCTCAAAGGCAACTCCGTGAGCCGAAGCCAAATCGATGCGAGCGTTCTTCACAAAACCGTTGTAGAGCTCGGCAACACCGCCAGGGTGCAAAGTCGAAACCTGAATCGGATAACCCTGGTCGGTGCGCAGCTTCTCTAGGTCTTCGTGATTCTTAATGTCAGGTTCGCCAACTCCTGGAATCAAGCCTGGGCCGTGATCGGCGTCGGTTGCCGGGCGTGCCACACGCCAATAGCCAAGCTCGCTTGGCAGCGTCACGCCGGAGGCATCGGAGAGTTTTACCGACGAAATGTAGGTAAGGGCGTTTTGACCATCGTGAGCAAACTCGATCTGTTGAGTGAACTCGTGGTCGGTAGGTTCTTCTTCGCCAGGCGCTTTGTAAGAAATGATGCCGGTGCCAGACCATTTGCCAACCAAAAAGGCAAGCGGGGTCAGCTCGAGCGGCAAACCTTCGGGAAGAACGAACAACTACTTTTGGCCCTTGAAAAGCTTGAAAAGAATCAAAGCCGAGACGGCTGCGATAGCAAGAGCTGCAAGCACCAGAAGTCCGGTGAAGAAAATCTCAAATCCTAGAGTCATAACTCGAGTTTACCTCGCCTCTAGGTCAGTTTCGGCAGCAGGTAAAGGCTGGCCGCAGCCAACATCAAATACGAGCCGCCGGCGACATAGATCAACTCGGTGACGATGCCTGTGGCACTTGATTTGACCAAGTGAATCAGGCAAACGGTTGCGATAGACCCAGCAAGGATGGCGCCATACCAAGCTAGCGCTTGATCGGGCTGCGAACCGATGGTTACAACCAGCGTCAACACGGCAACCGATGTCCAGATTGAAATAATCTGCGCCCAAGCTCTCTTCACACTTACATCATGCCTTAAGTGGGCGTTTTCGCTGGTAAAGTTATGCCAATAGCAGGAGAGACATGGCCCAACTTTTGGTTCTGTCGGCCACCGCCGACCCAGAAGTCCTGCCTGCGCTCGGGTTGCTTCCGCACCGAGTTCGCCACATCGCCGCAGAGCCGGCAGCCCTCGTCAATGCTCCTGCCGCCGACCTAATCTTTCTTGACGCCCGAAAAGATCTAACCGGCTCAAAGTCGTTGGCCAAGATTCTTCAAACCACTGGCCTCGATGCCCCATTAGTGATTGTGGTGACCGAAGGCGGAATGGCGGCAATCTCACACGAGTGGGGTGCCAACGACATCATTCTCGAAACCGCTGGGCCTGCCGAAATCGACGCAAGAATTCGTCTTGCCATCGCCCGAGCCAACGACCGCGGCAACGGCGAAGAACTAATTTCGGCTAGCGGCGTGGTGATCGACGACACCACCTATTCGGCCAAGGTGCACGGCCGCCCGATGGACCTCACCTTTAAAGAGTTCGAGCTTCTTCGCTTTTTGGCGCAGCATCCTGGTCGGGTTTTTTCTCGCGAGCAGTTACTAAGCGAAGTTTGGGGATACGACTATTTTGGAGGCACCCGCACCGTCGACGTTCACATTCGTCGACTGCGAGCCAAACTCGGCGACCTTGAGGCAATCATTGGCACCGTGCGAAACCGGGGCTACTGCTTTAACCTCAGCAAAGACGAGCAAGAAGCCGTCGCCGCTCTTTAGCACTTTCGCAACAGGTCAGGCCAGTTCTTTAGGCGCAACTTTTCAGTCAACCAAACAAAGGTGAATCATGGAATATCAAGGCAAAACAGCACTGATTACTGGCGCAAGTTCGGGAATCGGGCAGCAATACGCCGAAGAGTTTGCCAGACGCGGCTCAAACGTTATTTTGGTCGCCCGAAGAGTTGAAGCACTTGAAAAATTATCGAAGCAGATCGCCAAAGATTTCGGAGTGAAAGCCGATGTTATCGCCATGGACTTGTCGACTCTTAGTTCGGGTGATGCTTTGATGGCCGCCCTGGCCAAGGGAAAGCACAACGTAGATATCTTGGTGAACAACGCAGGGTTCGGAACTGCGGGCCGATTTCAGAAAGAAGACCGCGCCCGCGTGCAACAAGAAATCATTTTGAACATCGGCACGCTAACCGACCTAACTGCCGCGATGCTGCCCGCCATGCTGAAACGAAACTTCGGTGCGATTGTGAACATCGCTAGTACCGCGTCTTTTCAGCCAGTACCGGGAATGGCCGTTTATGCAGCCACCAAGGCCTACGTGCGCTCGTTCACTTCGGCCGTATGGGGCGAGGTGCAAGGAACCGGAGTCAAGGTTCTAACCGTGAACCCTGGAGCCACCGCCACCGAGTTCTTCGATGTTGCGGGTGCAAACCCGTTTGGCGGCCTGGCTCCGATCAGCGACGTCATCAACGCGACCTTCAAGGCACTCGATTCGAAAAACACCCCGCCGTCGATTGTGGTTGGAACCCAAAACGGCATGATGGCAGCGATAAGTTCGCGCCTGCCACTGAAGTCGGTTGTGAAGTTCGCCGGCAAAATGTTCTTGCCAAAGGTCTAGCCCAAGCAGCTGGCCAAAACTGATGGCCAAACGTCTGGCCAGAAGTATTTACTTTCTGTTTAGAGGTTCGTGGCAAGATTGAACGTATGTCTGAAGAAACCATGGCTATCGACCTGCCCGACTTTGGCGACCTTCCTGAAGACCGTTTTCTAGACCGAGAGCTTTCATGGCTGGCCTTCAACCAGCGCGTGCTCGAACTTGCCGAAGATCCAACGCTGCAGCTTCTTGAGCGCGTGAACTTCATGGCCATTTTTGCTTCTAACCTCGACGAGTTCTTCATGGTGCGAGTAGCCGGGCTCAAGCGTCGTATTGCCACCGGGCTAGCCGTGATGGCATCGTCGGGGCTTTCTCCGCAAGAGGTGCTCAGCGAAATCAGCGCCGAGGCACACCGTTTGCAAGAGCGCCATGCAAAGCTGTTTAACGAAATTCTTGAGCCGGCATTGCGTGAAAAGAAAATCACGCTTAGTCGCTGGGATGACCTGTCACAAGACGAGCAGAGCCTGTTCGCCGACTATTTCGAGAACCAGGTTTTCCCTGTTCTAACTCCCCTGGCGGTTGACCCCGCTCACCCTTTTCCTTATATCTCGGGCCTGTCGCTCAACATGGCAGTCATGCTTAGAAACCCAGATGGAAAAGACCAGTTTGCTCGTCTGAAGGTGCCGCCGCTGCTGCCACGGTTTGTTCGCATTCCTGGCACCTCAAGCATTTCAGCGCCACGCTTTGTTCCACTAGAAGAAATAATCGGGCAGTTTCTGGGTCACCTGTTTCCTGGAATGACGGTGCTGCAGCACCACACCTTCCGCGTGACCCGAAACGAAGATCTTGAGGTTGACGAAGACGAAACCGAAAACCTGCTCGAGTCACTCGAGAAGGAGCTTCTGCGCCGACGCTTTGGCCCACCCGTTCGTCTCGAGGTTGCTAACAACATCAACCCACAGGTGCTCGAACTTTTGGTTCGCGAACTCGACATCGAAGACGAAGATGTCTATCACCTGCCTGCACCACTCGACCTGACCGGTCTTTTCGAGATCTCGAGCCTCAAGCGCCCAGAGTTGCACTTTGTTCCTCACACTCCGGTGACCAACCGTTACCTTCAGAGCGCTGATGACGAATCGGTGAGCATTTTCAGAGTGCTTCGCGAACGTGAAGTTTTGATGCACCACCCTTATGAGCGCTTCTCAACTTCGACACAAGCCTTTCTAGAACAGGCCGCAGCCGACCCTAAAGTTTTGGCCATCAAACAGACTCTGTATCGCACCTCGGGTGACTCACCCATTGTCGACGCACTGATCAACGCTGCCGAGGCAGGCAAGCAGGTGTTGGCTCTAGTTGAGATCAAAGCCCGCTTTGACGAGCAGGCAAACATCTCTTGGGCTCGCAAACTTGAGCAGGCTGGTGTTCACGTTGTTTATGGCATCGTCGGTCTAAAAACCCACTGCAAGCTTTCTTTGGTCATTAGACAAGAAGGCAGCACGCTGCGCCGCTATTGCCACATCGGCACCGGAAACTACAATCCGAAGACTGCCCGATTCTACGAGGACTATGGTCTGCTAACTGCGCGCGAATCAGTTGGTCAAGATTTGACTCGTCTGTTCAACCAGCTGAGCGGCTATGCGCCATCGGAGTCTTTCAAGTCACTCTTGGTGTCGCCAAACGGTGTGCGTGAGGGATTGATGTCGCGCATCGAAACCGAAATCGAGCACCACAAGGCGGGCCGGCCGGCACACATCCGTTTCAAGATCAACTCGTTGGTCGACGAAAAGATCATTGACGGTCTTTATTCAGCCAGCATGGCCGGTGTTCCGATTGACGTTTATGTTCGTGGCATGTGTTCACTGCGCCCAGGTGTTCTTGGCCTAAGTGAAACCATCAAGGTCAGAAGCATTTTGGGCCGATACCTTGAGCACTCACGAGCGTTTGCATTCGCCAACGGAGGTGACCCGCGCTATTACATTGGTTCGGCCGACATGATGCACCGCAACCTCGACCGTCGCGTCGAAGCACTCGTCAGCTTGGTTCAGCCAGACCATATGACCGAAATCGAGTCGATCTTCGAACTTGCCATGGCCGAGACATCGTCATCTTGGCATTTGGATTCTGCAGGAATTTGGACTCGCCACCAGTTCGGCACCGATGGCAAGCCGCTGACCGACGTTCAAGACGAACTCATGCGAAGAGTTGCCGCCAAGAAGTCGAGAAAGTAAGTGGCAGTTCACGCAGCCGGTGCTATCTGCTGGCGCGAAGAAGATGGCAAATTTTTGGTCGCCATCATTCACCGAACCCGATACAAAGACTGGTCTTGGCCTAAAGGCAAAGTTGACCCAGGTGAGAGCCTGCCCGAGGCAGCCGTTCGCGAGATTCGTGAAGAGACCGGCATCAGGGTTCGACTCGGAGTGCCCCTGGGTGTTCAAAAATACATGTTGCAGAACGGGTCAGAAAAAGTCGTTCACTATTGGGCCGCCCGTGTTACTGATGAGGCGCTGAAGAACAGCACATTCAAACCCGATGACGAGGTCGAGAAGATCGACTGGAAAACTCCCGAAGATGCTCGTGCACTATTGAGCTATGACCACGACGGTGAGATTCTTGACAAACTTCTTGAGTATCTTGCCGAAGACAAACTTCGAACCAAACCTTTTATTGTTTTGCGTCACGCCAAGGCCACTGCCCGCTCAGATTGGAGCAAGGGCGAGAACTCCAGGCCGCTCTTGCCGCAGGGCTTGGCCCAAGCCCAGGCATTGGTTCCGCTTCTGGCTGCCTATGGGGCAAAAAACGTAGTCACCAGCCCCTGGAACCGATGCAAATCCACAGTGATGCCTTATGTGAGGGCTCGCAAGGTCAGACTGATCGAGCGCGGTCAGCTGACCGAATTTGGAAACGCAAACGGACCCAAACGAACCGCCAAAACTGTTGAGCGCCTTTTAGCCGAAAACAAGGCAGCGGTCATATGCAGCCACCGCCCCGCATTGCCGACAATTCTCGACACAGTTTCAAAACACGGCACACCTGGTCAAGAGATTTTGGTCAACGAAGCGCGCGCTTTAGAACCAGGATCAATGCTGGTTGTTCACCTAAATACCGACAAGCACGGGCATCGGCGTATCGTTGATGTCGAAATACATTCACCAATATTGAAGGCCTAAATCATGAATAACTTTGCCGAATGGATTGAAACCCGCAACAAAAACTGGTCGAACCCGGTTGGTTTTTTGTCGGTGACCAGCATCAACTGGCTTAGCGAAGACCCGCAGACTTTCACTGACGTCACCGGCAAGTGGTGGGCTATCGGCCACGAGGTTTATACCGACGGCTTCGAAGGTCAGGGCGAGCAGCACTGGACAGTCAAGGTGCGCGATGAGTTCACCGTGCCGATGACCGGTGGCGTTCTCGAGATCGCCAGTCGCGGAGGGCAGATTGTATTGCGCCCTCGTCACAGTGACTCCCCCGCTTTGAAGGCATTCAAGGGAATCAGTGTTTTCGAATACGACCCTGCCTATGCCGTGGTTGCCGAACTGGTCGAGGTCGAAAGCAACATCGCAGTGACTTCATCAGCCGGTGACCTGGGAATCAGCTACGACTCACCCGGCAAGTTGGTTTTCGACCTGCACGGCGAGCGCGTCGAGCTGACCGCCTTTACCCGGCCAGACCCGGCAGTGCTGTGGATCATCTTCAGAGACGGCTCTTCTGGCAAGTCCACCTATGGCACCGGCCGTTCGGTATCGGCTAAGAAGCGTGAAGATGGCAAGTGGGACATCGACTTCAACCTGTCGTCGAATTTTCCCTGCAGTTACACCGACTTTGCCACCTGCCCAATGGCGCCGCGCGAAAACCACCTGACCGTGGCCATCGAGGCCGGCGAAAAGACTCCCGAGTTTAGAAACACTCTCGAAGGTGTTGTGCCTCAGGGCTACTAAATGAAGTCCACTAGAAGCGCGACTATTGCGCTGCTGATTGTTGCCGCCGCTTGGGGTGGCGCCTTC
>CAILJO010000139.1 GCA_903834635.1 uncultured Micrococcales bacterium
AATCACGTTTGCGTAAGTTCCCGCGTTCAAGACCAGCACACCGTTCTGGTGGCAGTGCTTGACCACAGCGTCAACCGCAGCTGAGTTCGGGTTGTGGGTGCCTGGTTCGACAAACTCAAGCGCGATCATTGCGCCACGACCGCGAACGTCTCCGATGACCGGATACTTGGCCTGCATTGCCTTTAGGCGAGGAACAAGAACGCTTTCGATGTGAAGGGCGCGCTCGAGCACACCGCCTGCTTCGATTTGCTTCAAGACCGCAACAGCGGCAGCTGCAGCAACTGGGTTACCTCCGTAGGTACCTCCGATGCCTCCGGCGTGTGACGAGTCCATGATTTCGGCTCGGCCAGTTACCGCAGAAATAGGCATACCGCCGGCCACACCCTTGGCGATGGTCACGAGGTCTGGCTCGAAGCCATCTTCGTATTGTGAAGCAAACCATTTTCCGGTGCGGGCAATGCCCGATTGAACCTCATCGGCCACCATGACAATACCGTTGGTCTTTGCCCAAGCTCCGAGTGCCTTCAAGAAGCCTGGCGCAGGAACGATGAACCCACCTTCACCCTGAATCGGCTCGATCACGACGGCAGCAAGGTTGGCTGCACCGACACGCTTCTCCATGTAGGTGATCGCGCGGGCAGCGGCCTGCTCACCGGTCATGCCGGCTGGGTCACGGAATGGGTAAGACATTGGAACGTGGTGAACGCCAGGAGCGAAAGGACCAAATCCTGAGTTGTAAGGCATGGCTTTGAAGTTCATGGCCATGGTCAGGTTGGTGCGACCGTGATAGGCGTGGTCGAAAACAGCAATCTCACCGCGACCGGTGAACTTGCGGGCAAACTTGACGGCATTCTCAACCGCTTCGGCACCCGAGTTGAAAAGCGCTGAGCGCTTCTCAAAGTTGCCCGGTGTTTGGCGGTTCAAAATCTCACAGAGGTCGACATACGGTGTGTATGGAGTAACTGTGAAAAGTGTGTGGGTCAGCTTGGCTACCTGCTCTTGAACGGCCTTCACGACAGAGTCATCGGTGTGACCGATGGTGACGACGCCAATACCCGAACCAAGGTCGGTGAACTGGTTGCCATCGACGTCGATCATGGTTGCGCCGTGCGCACGGTCGATGTAGACCGGCAGAGCCGCTCCAACGCCGTGCGAAACCTCTTTGAGGCGCTTGACGTGAAGTTCTTGCGACTTTGGTCCTGGGATTGCCGTTACGATTTTGCGCTCTAGCGCTGCTGGGTGCTCGCTCATATTTTTTATTCTACGCCTGTGCCCTTTGTTTGTAAGCGAACGTTGGTTTTCTTCGCAAACTCTCAGGAGTGGCAAGATTGAAACATGCGTCGCATCATCATCCTCGGGTCAACAGGCTCGATTGGCACTCAGGCCTTAGAGGTAATCTCTGCTAATCCAAATCGCTTTCAGGTGGTTGGTTTGGCCGCTGGGCAAAACTCAGAATTGCTCGAGCAGCAACGCAAGACGTTCAACGTGCCAATCGAGAATGCCGTTCTTGGCTCTGAAGCCGCCACCGAACTCGTCAATCGCTTAGACGCTGATGTCGTGGTCAATGGCATCACAGGATCGATTGGTCTTGCCCCCACACTGGCTGCGCTTCGCACCGGCAAAACCTTGGCACTGGCGAACAAAGAGTCGCTCATTGTTGGCGGACAGCTAGTCAAAGATGCCGCCGCGGCTGACCAGATTGTTCCCGTGGATTCTGAGCACTCGGCACTCGCGCAGTGCTTGCTGGGCGGCGCGCCATCGGAGGTTAGAAAACTAATTTTGACCGCTTCAGGTGGACCTTTTCGAGGATTTACTCGCGAGCAACTTGCCGAGGTAACACCTCAGCAGGCGCTTGCTCATCCAACTTGGGTCATGGGCAAGGTTGTCACCACCAACTCGGCGACACTCGTCAACAAGGGGCTTGAGCTCATCGAAGCTCATTTGCTTTTTGACATCCCTTTCGACCGAATCGATGTGACCGTGCATCCGCAATCAGTTGTTCATTCGATGGTCGAGTTCGTCGACGGTTCGGTGTTGGCGCAGTGTTCGCCACCGAACATGAAGTTGCCGATTGCGCTCGGAATGTCTTGGCCCGATCGCGTGCCCAATATTGCTCCCGCTTGCGACTGGACTAAAGCGGCGACTTGGACATTCGAGCCCCTAGACGAGAAAGTTTTCGGAGCCGTGAGATTGGCCCGTCAAGTTGGTTCTGCCGGTCTTACCTATCCTGCGGTTTACAACGCGGCCAATGAACAAGCCGTTGAGGCTTTTCACTCGGGACGCATCGGCTTCAACCAGATTGTTGACCTCATCGATCGAGTCGTTGACGCTCACCAACCAGAGGCAGAGTTGTCGCTGGAGTCGGTTCTTCGCGCAGAAGTCTGGGCACGCGATCGAGCCGATGCGCAGATCGCCACAGCTTGTTAGCAATACTCAGAAAACTGTCAGCCGCTGAAGTTAGGTTCTAAGAGTGACCGAAACCTTGCTATACATCGCCGGAGTTGCGATTCTAATTTTGGGCCTTGCCCTGTCGATTGGCCTTCACGAGTTTGGCCACCTGATTCCCGCAAAACTCTTTGGAGTTCGGGTTCCGCACTGGGCAATCGGTTTTGGACCAAAGCTTTTCTCAAAGAAAATCGGTGAGACCGAGTACTCGGTTCGTGCGATTCCTCTTGGTGGCTTCATCACGCTGATTGGCATGTATCCGCCAGCAAAACCCGGAAAAGATGACACCAAGCGCTGGTTCTCGAGCTCGATAATCTCTGCGCGAAACGCACACCAAGAACACGAGCAGCCTGGCGATGAGAATCGCAAGTTCTATCAGTTGTCTGCCTGGAAGCGCATCGTTGTGATGTTTGGTGGGCCATTTACGAACCTGGTGATTGGTCTCGTGTTGATAACAACGGCCATTTCAGGTCTGGGTCAAAACCAGCGGGTCAATGTTTTTGCCAGCGTTGTCGAATGCCAGTCTCAAATGATTGACCAGTCGGCGGCTTGCAGCTCTTCAGATGTTCGAACTCCCGCAGCGCTCGCAGGATTCAAATCAGGCGACAAACTGATTGCCATAGACGGCAATCGCGTGAACATGACCGAAGATGCCATTCTGGCGGTCACCGAACTTCCTCTGGTTTCGCACAAGTTGACCGTCGATCGCAATGGCAAGCCCGTCGAGTTGTCCATAACGGCAGCTCAAGCTCGGTTGCCGTATGTTGATTCTTCGGGAAACATGGCTCTCAACGCCGACGGAAGCCCGAAGTTGAAACTTCGCCCGTACATCGGTGTGCAATGGAGCTCTCAACGGGTGCCGGTTGAGGCAGGCAAAGCATTTGGAACTTCGGTTGCGATGACTGGTCAAACCTTGGGGCTTATCGTTCAGTTTCCGAGCCAGGTTTTCAACTCAATCTCGAGTCTCTTCGGAAGCCAGGCGCGAAACCCAAACGGGGCCGTTTCGATTGTTGGAGTAGGTCAGGCAGCCGGCGCTATAGCCTCAAACTCTAGTGCCAGCTTTGGAGATCGCTTGTTGATGAACCTTTATCTGATTGGTTCGTTGAACCTCGCGTTGTTTGCGTTCAACATGATTCCTTTGCCGCCGCTGGATGGCGGGCACATCGCCGGGGGAGTCTATGAGTACCTAAAACGTGGCGTGTTTAGATTGCTCGGCAAAAAAGACCCAGGAATCGCTGACACAGCGCTGATGGCACCCGTTGCTACTGCGATGTTCTTGCTATTGCTGGCCGCCGGACTCGCCATGATCATTGTCGACTTGGTGAACCCCCTCAAGCTGTAACTAACCTTTTATGCTTGATACCAAGACTTACCGAAAGAGAGCCTTGTTGTGCCTGCAGTAAATCTTGGACTTCCTAAGAGCCCACCACCAGTTCTTGCGCCTAGACGCAAGACCCGCCAGATCATGGTTGGCAAGGTGGCGGTGGGTGGTGACGCACCGGTCTCTGTTCAGTCGATGTGCACCACGCCGACCACCGACGTTAACGCCACTTTGCAACAAATCGCCGAACTAACCGCATCTGGGTGCGACATCGTTCGCGTCGCAGTTCCGAGCCAGGATGACGCCGATCGTTTGCACCTCATCGCCCGCAAGTCTCAAATTCCTGTAATCGCTGACATCCATTTTCAGCCCAAGTATGTTTTTCAGGCGATCGACGCTGGTTGCGGTGCCGTTCGAGTCAACCCTGGCAACATTCGCCAGTTTGATGACCAGGTTGGGGCAATCGCCAAGGCGGCCAAAGATGCCGGAGTTTCCATTCGAATCGGTGTGAATGCTGGTTCACTCGACCCACGTCTACTTCAGAAGTATGGCAAGGCAACCCCCGAGGCTCTTGTCGAATCTGCCGTCTGGGAAGCATCGCTATTCGAAGAGCACGACTTTCACGACTTCAAGATCTCGGTCAAGCACAATGACCCTGTAATCATGGTCCGCGCCTATGAGCTGCTTTCTGAACGAGGCGATTGGCCTCTTCACCTTGGTGTCACCGAAGCTGGTCCAGCATTTCAAGGAACAATCAAGTCTGCAGTCGCCTTTGGTTCGCTGCTTTCTAAGGGCATCGGCGACACCATCCGTGTTTCGCTTTCAGCTCCTCCCGTCGAAGAGATCAAGGTGGGCTCGCAGATTCTTGAGTCGCTGAACCTTCGCCCAAGAAAACTTGAAATCGTCTCTTGCCCATCTTGTGGCCGCGCTCAGGTTGACGTTTACACGCTCGCCAACGATGTGACGAAGGGGCTCGAGAAAATGACCGTGCCACTGCGTGTTGCCGTTATGGGTTGCGTAGTTAACGGCCCTGGTGAGGCACGCGAGGCAGACCTCGGTGTCGCCTCGGGCAACGGCAAGGGTCAGATTTTTGTGAAGGGTCAGGTCATCAAGACCGTTCCAGAGAGCGAAATCGTGGCGACCCTTATCGAAGAAGCCAACCGCTTGGCTGCCGAAATGGACCCAACACTCGTCGGTAGCCCACAGGTTCTCGTAGCCGAAAAGTAAACCATCGCTGGCTTGAACGCCTGTCGCTGGTAACCTTGCTGTTATGCCAATTCGCCTGTCAAACCTATTTCTGCGCACGCTTCGTGAAGACCCTTCTGAGGCCGAAGTAGCCAGCCACAAGCTTTTGCTTCGTGCCGGTTACATTCGTCGCGCAGCACCCGGTGTCTATACCTGGCTTCCACTCGGTTTGGCAGTGAAAGCGAAGATTGAGCAAGTGGTTCGAGAAGAGATGGCCAATGCTGGCGCTCAAGAGGTCTTTTTTCCTGCGCTTCTGCCACGTGAACCTTTCGAAGCAACCGGACGATGGACCGAATACGGCGACAATCTGTTTCGCCTGCAGGATCGCAAGAAGGCCGACTACCTTTTGGCTCCGACTCACGAAGAGATGTTCACCCTTCTGGTCAAGGACCTCTATTCGTCATACAAAGACCTGCCCCTAGCTCTGTACCAGATTCAAAACAAATACCGCGATGAGGCTCGCCCACGCGCTGGCCTTCTTCGTGGTCGCGAGTTCGTGATGAAAGACGCCTACTCGTTTGATGTAACCGATGAGGGTTTGGCCAAGGCATACCAAGCTCAGCGCGATGCCTATGAGCGCATCTTCACTCGTCTCGGAGTCGAATACGTAATCGTCAAAGCGGATGCCGGCGCCATGGGCGGTTCGGCCTCTGAAGAATTCCTGAGCCCAAGCCCAATCGGCGAAGACACCTTTGTTCGTTCGGCTGGGGGATACGCGGCAAACGTTGAAGCGGTCAAGACCCCTGTTCCTGCCGCGCTGCCGATCGAAGGTCAGCCTGCAGCAGTCGTGCACGACTCACCAAACACGCCAACCATCGCCACTTTGGTTGACTTGGCAAATAGTGCAGTGAAACGCGCTGATGGTCGCCCGTGGACCGCTGCAGACACGCTCAAGAACGTTGTTTTGGCCCTTACCTCTCCTGAAGGCAAGCGCTCGCTGGTTGTCGTTGGTTTGCCTGGTGACCGCGAGGTAGACGCAAAGCGTGCTGAGGTTGCCTTCGCGCCAAACGACGTTGAGCCGGCGACCGAAGAGGACTTCGTCAAGAATCCAGCACTAGTCAAGGGTTACATCGGCCCTGTGAAAGACGGCCAGGCTGTTCTCGGAACCGAGTCAACCTCGGGCATTCGCTATCTTCTAGACCCTCGCGTAGTTGACGGCACCGGGTGGATCACCGGAGCAAACATTGACCAAAAGCATGTCTTTGACCTGGTCAAGGGTCGCGATTTCAACGCAGATGGCGTCGCCGACATTGCCGAGGTTCGTGCTGGCGACCACGCCCCAGACGGCAGTGGCCCACTCGAACTGGCTCGCGGAATCGAAATTGGTCACGTCTTCCAGCTCGGTCGCAAATACGCCGAGGCACTCGATCTAAAGGTGCTTGACGAAAACGGCAAGCTGGTGACCGTCACTATGGGTTCCTATGGAATCGGTGTAACCCGCCTCGTCGCTGTACTGGCCGAGGCAAACCGAGATGAAAAAGGCTTGATTTGGCCTGCCGCCGTTTCTCCTGCCGACGTCTACGTTGTCGCTGCTGGCAAAGACGAAGTTGTCTACGAAACCGCCGAGAAGCTTGCCAAAGATCTTGAGGCTGCTGGAAAAACTGTGATTCTGGATGACCGTCAAAAGGTCAGCCCTGGAGTCAAGTTTGGTGACGCCGAGCTCATCGGTGTTCCTCAAATTGTCATCGTGGGCAAGGGTCTAGAGCAGGGCGAAGTGGACCTCTGGGATCGCCGCTCGGGCGAGCGACGCTCGGTGGCACTAGACTCAGCACTGAAGCAACTCGTTTAGCCTCTATTTTTGGCTGGGCGATTTCGCTATTCTGACAACTAACTAGTGGCCGAGGAGGCGTCTTCATGGACATCGATCTGAGAGTTCTAAAGGCCCTTGAGAGCGAAAAAGAGATTCCTTTCTCTGAGCTCGTCGAGATTATCGAAGGCGCGATTCTTGCCGCCTATCACCGCACCGAGGGCACAGCGCCTCGCAAAGACGAGACCGACTTCACCCGCGCCCACCTAGACCGCAAAACCGGCCAGGTGCAGATTTTCACGCGCGAAAAAGACGAAGATGGCAACGCCATCGGTGACGAAAAAGAAGTCACTCCAGAAAACTTTGGTCGCATCGCCGCCTATTCGGCCAAACAGGTAATCACTAGCCGCCTTCGCGCACTAGCCGATGAAGGGCTCATGGGAGAGTTCTCTGGCAAGGTGGGCGACATTGTCATGGGCACCATTCAGCAAGGCACGCGTCCGCACATGATCGCGATCGATCTAGGTGCTCTAGAAGCCCAACTCCCTGCAGAAGAGCAGGTTCCAGGTGAGGACTACTCTCACGGAAAAAAGATTCGCGTGTATGTAACCAAGGTCGAGCGCGGCAGCCGCGGTGGCCCGATGGTTACCGTTTCGCGACGCCACAAAATGCTGGTGCGCAAACTCTTCGCACTTGAAGTTCCTGAGATCGCCAGCGGTGCTGTCGAAATCATGCAGGTTGCCCGCGAAGCGGGACACCGCACCAAGCTTGCAGTTCGCGCTACCGAGCCTGGCGTAAATGCCAAGGGTTCATGCATCGGACCACTGGGAGCTCGCGTTCGCGCTGTTTCAGCCGAGTTGAACGAAGAAAAGATCGACATCGTTGACTGGAGCGAAGATGTTCCAGCATTCGTGGCGCACGCTCTGTCGCCAGCCAAGGTATCAAGCGCTTATTTGATTCCTGGTGACCCAGATGGTCGCCCTCACGTGCGCGCTTTGGTGCCTGACTACCAGTTCTCGTTGGCAATCGGCAAAGAAGGGCAGAATGTTCGACTTGCTGCCGACTTGACCGGAGCAAAAATCGACATTCAGCCCGAAAGCATCCTAGAAGGCGAGTAGGTCTAGCCCTTTTGTGGGGCTGGGGTCTAGAATGGAACCAGTTAGAACCTGCGTTGGCTGTCGTCAACGCGCCTCCCAACAAGTCCTGCTGCGGGTGAACATCGTCGAAAATCGACTCGAGTTCACTCAAAGCGGATCGACTGGGCGCGGTGCGTGGCTTCATCCGAGTTCTAAATGTTTGAACCTGGCAATCGAGCGCAAGGCCTTCGGGCGTGCATTCAAGTCAGATCGACAGTTAGACGCGTCGGCACTGATTACACACATAGAACAGGCAGAAACGATGTTGGCAACAAATGAGTAGCTCGAAATGAGAGCCCAACAGCTTTAACGACCTGCCCTGTTCGGGGTAGGTCACCGAACAGAGGAAATTAATGGCGCTTCGCGTTTATGACATCGCCAAAGAACTTGGTATCGATACCAAAGATGCTTTGGCAAAACTTGAGCAACTTGGCGAATACGTCAAGAGTGGCTCATCGACAATCACTCCACCGGTAGCCAAAAAGCTTCGCGACGCGTATCCAAACGCCAAGCCAAAAGAAGAGGCACCGAAGGCGGCACCGAAGGCTCCGGCTTCAACGGCAGCCCAGGCTCCTGCAGCGACTCCAGCACCGGCTGTTGCCTCACCATCTGCTCCCGCTGCACCGCAGGCTCCCGCCGCAGCCAAACCCGAAGGCGATGCTCCAGCCAAGCCTGCCGCAGCGGCCCCTTCAGCTCCAGGTGCTACCCCAAGTGCTGCTCCTGGCATTCCCCGCCCTGGCAACAATCCTTTCGCCGCGGCTCAAGGCATGGGCATTCCTCGCCCAGTTGCTCGACCAGGCAATAACCCATTCTCGGCAGGTCAAGGTGCAGGTCGCCCAGGTGGCCCTCGCCCGGCTGGTGCTGGTGGCGCAGGTCGCCCAGGTGGTCCAGGACGTCCGGCTGGTGCCGGTGGCCCAGGTCGCCCAGGTGGCGCTGGTGGCCCTCGCCCGGCTGGCGCAGGCTTCGGTTCGCCTCGCCCAGGTTTTGGTGGCGGTGCTCCTGCAGGCGGCGGCTTTGGTGCCCCGCGTCCAGGTGGCGCTCCCGGCGGTGGCCCTGGTGGTCGCGGTCGCGGCGTCGGTGGCGGAACTTCTGGTGCATTCGGAAAGGGCGGCCCGCGCGGTTCGTCTAAGGCTCGAAAGTCAAAACGTGCAAAGCGTGAAGAATACGAGCAGAGACAAGCACCTAGCCTTGGTGGCGCAGTTGTGCCACGTGGCGATGGCAACACCGTGCTGCGTTTGCGCCGCGGTGCCAGCATCCAAGACTTCGCAGACAAGATTGATGCCAATGCTGGTCAGCTGATCACAGTTCTTTTCCACCTGGGTCAAATGGCAACTGCAACCGCATCGCTAGACGCCGAAACGTTCGAGATTCTGGGCCAGGAGCTTGGCTACAAGGTTGAGGTTGTTTCACCTGAAGACGAAGAGCGAGAGCTATTCGAAGGCTTCGGTCTTGACATCTCGACTGATTACGAAGACGAAGAAGACGAGCTAGAAGCCCGTCCTCCAGTAGTCACCGTGATGGGTCACGTCGACCACGGTAAGACTCGCTTGCTAGACACGATTCGAAACTCGAATGTGATCGCAGGCGAAGCCGGTGGAATTACTCAGCACATTGGTGCCTACCAGGTGCACGTTGAGCACGATGGTGTCGAACGAGCAATAACCTTCATTGACACCCCCGGTCACGAGGCGTTTACAGCCATGCGTGCCCGTGGTGCTCAGGTCACCGACCTTGCGATTCTTGTGGTCGCAGCTGATGACGGCGTTATGCCTCAGACCATTGAGGCTTTGAATCACGCCCAGTCTGCAGGCGTTCCAATCGTGGTAGCTGTGAACAAGACCGATAAAGAGGGCGCAAACCCGGCCAAGATTCGTCAGCAGCTCACCGAGTTCAACTTGGTTGCCGAAGAGTATGGTGGCGATGTCATGTTCGTCGACGTTTCGGCGTTGACCGGCAAGGGCATTCCCGAGCTTCTCGACGCGGTTCTTCTAACCGCCGACGCCGCTCTAGACATGCGCGCCAACCCGAACAAGGATGCCCGAGGCGTAGCCATCGAAGCCAACCTTGACAAGGGTCGCGGTTCGGTTGCCACCGTTCTGATTCAGTCTGGAACACTCGAAGTCGGTGACTCCATCGTTGCCGGTGCTGCTCACGGCCGCGTTCGTGCCATGTTTGACGAAAACGGAACTCCAGTCGAGTCTGCTGGCCCGTCGCGCCCAGTGCAGGTTCTTGGTTTGCAGTCTGTTCCTCGTGCGGGTGACACTTTCGTTGTAACCGAAGATGAGCGTCAGGCTCGACAGATCGCCGAAAAGCGTGAAGCCGCTGACCGCAATGCTCTGCTGGCTAAGACTCGCAAGCGCATCAGTCTTGAAGACTTCACCAAGGCGCTCGAAGAGGGCAAGGTTGAGTCACTCAACTTGGTCATCAAGGGTGACGTATCTGGTGCAGTTGAAGCTCTCGAAGACTCGCTGCTCAAGATCGAAGTGGACGACAGCGTGCAGTTGCGCATCATCCACCGCGGTGTTGGTGCAATTACCGAGTCGGACGTCAACCTGGCTACCGTCGACAACGCAATCATCATCGGCTTCAACGTACGCCCAGACAACAAGGCAAAGGAACGTGCCGACCGCGAAGGCGTCGACATTCGTTTCTACTCGGTTATCTATGCGGCACTCGAAGACATTGAGAATGCTCTCAAGGGCATGCTCAAGCCAGAGTTCGAAGAAGTCGAACTCGGTACCGCCGAGGTTCGCGAGATCTTCAAGTCTTCGAAGGTTGGAACTATTGCTGGTTCGATCGTTCGAAGCGGCTCGATCAAGCGAAACTCTTTGGCTCGCGTTCTTCGCGGAGGAGTCGTTATTGCTGACAACCTCAAGATTGAATCGCTCAAGCGCTTCAAAGATGACGCCACCGAAGTTAAGACCGACTACGAGTGTGGTATCGGGCTGCAAGGTTTCAACGACATTCAGATCGAAGACGTCATTGCGACCTTCGAGATGCGTGAGAAGCCAAGGGCTTAGTCATGGTAGATGTTGCGCGTGCTAGAAGGCTGGCCGAACGAATCAAGGTGCTTGTTGCCGAGTCTCTGGATCGGGTCATCAAAGACCCAGACCTAGGGATGGTAACGATTACCGATGTTCGCGTCACGCCAGACCTTCAGCACGCGACTGTCTTCTATTCGGTATTTGGGTCTGCTTCTGAAATCGCCAAGAGTCAAGAGTTGATCACTCGCAACACGGGTCGCTTGCGCGGCGAGGTTGGTCGTCACCTTCAGATTCGGCTGACTCCAACTTTGGAGTTCATCATCGATGAGGTTCCGGTAACGGCTGCGGCTCTAAACGATTTGCTCGCCGAAGCGCGTGCTCGCGACGCCGAGGTGGCCAAGCTTGCTGCCGAGGCAAAGTTTGCTGGCGAAGCGAACCCTTATCGCGAACCTCGAGCAGCCGGCGAAGAAGACTAACTTGACTTCGCTCAGTGGGCTTCTGCTGATCGACAAGTCTTCTGACTGGACCAGCCACGATGTCGTCGCCAAAGCGCGAGGCATCGCAAAGACTCGAAGAGTGGGGCACGCAGGAACTCTCGACCCTATGGCAACGGGGCTTTTGATTTTAGGTTTGAACAATGCCACGAAGCTGTTGACCTTCTTGGTTGGTGAAGACAAAACCTATGTCACGACGATTCGACTTGGCGCGAGCACCGTCACCGACGATCGCGAAAGCGAGTATTTGACCGTTGCCGATGGCGCGTTGGTGCTGGCCATTGATTCGGCTCAGATTGCCTCAGCCGTCGCCTCGCTGACCGGCGAGATCATGCAGGTCCCGTCCTCGGTAAGTGCAATCAAAGTAAATGGCGAACGGGCTTATGCCAAGGTTCGCGGGGGCGATGAGGTCAAACTCGCTGCCCGACCAATCACAGTCAGCCGGTTCGATCTTCTCGGTGAGCCACGAAGGTCAACCGTTGACGGAAACGAGTTCGTTGATATTGACGCGATCATCGACTGTAGTTCAGGAACATACATTCGAGCTCTGGCTCGCGATCTTGGCTCTGCTCTAGGTGTGGGCGGGCACCTGACGGCACTGCGGCGCACGCGCATTGGTGCCTATAACGTGACCGATGCTCGACGGTTAGAAGATTTAAACCCAGATAACCTCAATATTCTTCAAAGCCAAGATGCCGCCCGCGCACAGTTCGACACTCGAGAGCTGACCTCTCAAGAGGTTGTCGACCTTAGACACGGCAAGCGCCTAAAGTTGGGCCAGGTTGTGGCATCAAAAACAGCCCGAGACCGCTCTATTGCAGCATTTGGCCCTGATGGCTCGCTTGTTGCGATTTTGCAAAACAGCGGCGGCCAGCTCAAGTCGCTGGTTGTCTTTCAGGAGGAACAACATGGTTGATCTACTCACCAATATCTTGATTTGGGCCTCTTTGGCGGCTGGGATTTTCAACCTTGGCCTCGGCGCATTGAAGCGAAAGCCTTCGGGGGTCAGCCTGAGCTCTGTGGCGCTCGTGGAGTTGGGGCTGGTTATTCAGCTGATTGCCACCATCGTAGTGCTGGCTAGTGGGCAAACAAGCAAAGGAAACATCTTCGAATTCTTTGGCTATCTGTTGGTAGCGATGATTGTTCCCGCAGCTGCTGCTTTTTGGTCTCTAGTCGAGAGAACAAGGCAATCAACCTTGATTTTGGGCATCGCGCCGTTGGTGATTTGCGTCATGTTGGTGCGAATGAATGTGATCTGGTTCGGCTGGTAATTTACCTTCCGTTAACCTAATTGAGAGGTTCTCGTTAACCTGATAAACGAGGATTTTAGCATGGCCAAACCTGAAAATACCGGCGTTGTCGCGCCTGAGCGCCGCAAACTGGTCAGCGGCCCATTGGGCAAAGGCGACAAGTGGTTTTTTCGCAGCACCTCGATTGCAGCAAACTTTGCATTTGTTTTAGTCGGCCTCATTCTGGTGTTCTTGTTTACCTCAGCTTGGCCCGCTTTGCAGTCTCAGGGCCTCGGATTCGTCTTCGGAAGCAAGTGGTCGGTTGAAGATGGTTCAAAAGCCGTTATGCAACTTGGCCCAATGCTCTGGGGTTCGATTCAAATCGCCATTATCGGCATTGCCCTAGCCACGCCAATGGCGGTGGCTGCGGCCTATCTAATCGTTTATCTGTTGCCTCAGCGCATCGCAAAAATCGCAACGGCGATGATTGACCTTCTCGCGGCTCTGCCTTCTGTCGTAATCGGACTCTGGGGCATCCTGGTCTTCACCCCCGTAGCCGTGCATTGGGCCACGATCGCCAACCAGGCCTTCGGCTGGTTTCCTCTGTTTGCAGTCAAAGACCCAACGGCTGTACTAAGCGACTCGCCATTTATCGCCGGCTGGATCGTGGCCGTGATGATTGTGCCAATCATCACTTCGGTCACTCGCGAAATTTTCACTCAGCTCGACGATGCTCTCGTGAACGGCGCCCTTGCACTCGGCGGAAGTCGTTTCTCTGTCCTGCGCCGCGTGATTCTGCCTACGGCGGCTCCCGGCATCCTTGGTGGAATTCTTCTGGGCATGGGTCGTGCAATCGGCGAGACTGTGGCCATTCTGTATGTGCTTCAACTCGACTTTCACATCAACTGGTATCAGATTCTCGAACCACGAGGTGGCGCCGTCGCGTCTTGGATTCTGGCCCGATTTGGTGAAGCAAATAAGACCGAGTTTCAGGGCCTCATGGCGGCCGGTCTGGTGCTGTTCATTGTGACTCTATTGGTGAACATCTTGGCTAACGTTATCGTCAACAGATCGAAGGCCGCCCGATGATTGAGCGTCCAGTAATCCAGCCTTGGTCGGCCAAGATAGTCGCTATCCGAACCCAAATCATCATCAGCGCACTTGTGCCGGCTGCTCTGCTAGGTCTAGTCGTACTTTTGACCTCAATCGATTTTTCGTTGGCGTTGATTGCTATCTTCTTGCCGGCTCAATTGCTTTGCGCCGGATTCGTCGGTTTCAAAAACTTCAACAAACGTGGCGTCAAAGATGCTGCGCTGCTCGTGCTGGTCTATTTCTTCTCTGCCATGGTTTTTGTGTTGCTCATGTCGGTACTCTTTTCGGTTATCGCGAAGGGCTTCGGCGCAATCAGCCCTCACTTCCTGTATGAGAACAACAAGTACGTCAGCAGCACCACAACTCTCGAATACGGTGGCGTTGGCCACGCCATCTTGGGAACCCTGTTGATCGTCGCACTGACGACCATCGTTGCCGTGCCACTAGGTATTGCAATGGCCGTCTACCTAACCCAATCACAGGCCAAACACCTTGGTTTGGTCAGAACCGTTACTCAAGCCCTTTCGGGTCTGCCTTCGGTTGTGTCTGGCTTGTTCATACTTTCGCTGATGCCAGTTCTAGGGTTGGAGCGTTCTGGGCTAACGGGAGCCTTGGCACTGTTTCCTCTGATGCTGCCAACGGTCGCTCGAGTAGCTGAGGAATCTCTAAAACTTGTCCCGGCTGATTTGCGACTTGCGGCTCTAGCGCTGGGCGCGCCTAACTATCGCGCTTTTTTCCAGGTCATTTTGCCTGCCGCGAAGAGTGGAATTATCACCGCGTTGCTTTTGGGTCTCGCTCGTGTAGTTGGAGAAACCGCTCCACTGATTTTGACAACCAATGCCAACAACGGAACAAACCTAAACCCGTTTGCCGGAGGAATCGCAAGCCTTCCAACATTCGTCTATTCGTTCCTTGGTTCTGGCTATGCCACTAGCCAACAGCGCGCTTGGGGTGGAGCTCTGGTGCTGCTGTTGCTCGTCGGTGTTTTGTTCGCGTCAGCGAGAATCTTTGGTCGCACCAAGTCTTTGAAGACTAAATCGAAAGGCAAGAAGAAATGATTACCCTGCCAACCGCATCAACCCTTTCTGCTGAGAACATCAGCGTTTGGTTTGGCCAGCGTCAAGTTCTTGAGAACGTCAACCTGACCTTCCCGGCAAACCAGGTAACCGCGCTGATCGGCCCATCGGGTTGCGGCAAGTCGACATTCTTGCGCACGCTGAACCGCATGCACGAACTGATCCCATCTGCAGGTCTCGCTGGGTCTGTTTTCTTGGATGGGCAAGACATCTACGGGCCCGAAGCCGATGCAGTCGATGTGCGCATCAACATCGGCATGGTCTTTCAAAAGCCAAACCCTTTTCCGACTATGAGCATCAAAGAAAACATTCTCAGCGGGCTCAAGTTGTCGGGTCGCAAAATCGATAATGCCGATGAGCTGGTCGAAACCTCGCTTCGTCGTGCTTCGATCTGGAATGAAGTCAAGGATCGCCTTGGAGACCAGGCTCTCTCGCTTTCTGGCGGCCAGCAGCAACGTCTTTGCATAGCCCGATCTCTAGCCATGAATCCTAAGGTTCTCTTGATGGATGAGCCTTGTTCAGCACTAGACCCAGGATCAACTCGCCGCATCGAAGAAACCATCTCTGAGCTGAGTGAGAGCATGACAATCGTGATTGTTACCCACAACATGCAACAAGCTCAGCGAGTTTCAGATCAGACCGCATTCTTTTTGGCCGAAGAGGGAACCCCTGGCGGCGTGGTCGAGTTTGGTCGCACCGAAGATGTCTTCAACACTCCAGTTGATCTTCGGACGAACGACTACGTAAACGGACACTTCGGGTAACCAAAAGTTAACCTTCGGTTCAGGTGGCGTCTAGACAAAAGTTCTCCTTCGTTAAGTTAGTGAACGTTTAGTTAAGGTGTCGGAAGTTCCGGCAATATCCATAAGGAGAAAAATGCAAAAGAAGTTTGTGGCAACTGCAGCTGCTCTAGCTGTTGTGTCCGGCCTATTCTTCACTGGTTCGGCCGCTTCGGCTGCTCCAGCAGCCCTATCTGGCAAGGGATCATCATTCGCTGCCAACGCAATCACCTACTGTGCTGCTCACTATGACCCAGCCAGCGGTGACACCGTTACCTACACCTCAACCGGTTCTGGCACTGGCCGCTCCGAGTTCGCTGCTGGCAACGTCCAGTTTGCTGTCGCCGATGGTGGCTACACCAGCGGTTACCCAACCACTCGCTGGGTAAACATTCCACTTCTAGGCGGACCAATCGTCTTTGCCTACAACAAGGCTGGAGTCACCACCACCAAGAACGTCAAGGGCAAGAAAGTCAAGGTCGTAACCAAGCTTCCTGCCAACATCAAGTTGACCGCTTCAGTTGTCTCGGAAATCCTCAAGGGCACCGTTACTAACTGGAACGACACCAAGATCGTTGCGCTGAACAAGGGTGTAACTCTTCCTGACCACGTCATCAACGTTTACTACCGCACCTCAGGTTCGGGTACCACCGCAAACCTAACTACCTACCTAAGCCAGACTCTTGGTGGCGGCTGGACTGCTAACAGCAAGGACCTACTTGCTTCTGCTGGTGGAACCCTAGCTTCGACCGCTAAGGCAAAGGCCACCTCGGCTGTTATCGCCGACTTGGTTCAGGCTGACCCATACGGTTTCGGTTACTTCGACCTCTCTGACGCTGCCTCGGCAAACGTCAACTTCGCGTCGCTAAAGAACGCTGCTGGCGCATTCGTTGCTCCTTCAGCTGCTGCAGCAGCTAAGTTCCTGAACGCACAGGCTGCAACCAAGGACTCGAGCAACACAATCGAAGGTGACCGCACCGATGGCTTGCTATCGATCGACTTCACCAAGAACGTGCCGGGCGCTTACCAGCTGAGCATCGTGACCTACGGTCTAGCTCACCGCAACAGCTCTGCCGCAAACGACATCGCCGTGAAGGGCTTCTTCTCCTACGTAGTCAACACCTGCATGCCTGCCTACGCAGCATCGCACGGTTACGTTGCACTTACTGGTGCGTTGAAGACCACTGCACTTTCGCAGATCGCAGCGATTGGCTAGTCTAAACAAATAGAACCTTGGGCGCGGTCGGTTTTCCGACCGCGCCTTCGGTTCGACTACAGGAGAAATAATGAAGAGAATCATCGGGGCAATTGCACTGGCATCTATGTTGGCCGTTGGGCTGACTGCCTGTGATCCGCCAATGCCACCCGATGTTGCTGCTCAGATTGCCGAGCAAACTTTCACTTGTGAGCCGGGCAACTCAAACGTTGCATTTCCTTCTTTGATGTCTGATATCTCTCAGGGCTTTGCGGATTCTCTGGCTTCAGACTGTGTTGACCCATTGCCAAGCAT
>CAILJO010000140.1 GCA_903834635.1 uncultured Micrococcales bacterium
CAATCACCATGCACTGCAGACCCAGACACAAACCGAGGGTCGGAATCTGGTTTTCACGGGCGAATTTGAGTGCACCTAGCTTGCCTTCGATGCCACGCACCCCGAAACCGCCAGGCACACAAATGGCATCGACATCGCTCAATTGCTCGCGGGCGCCATCTTCGGTTTCGCAACTGTCGCTGGCTACCCACTTGATGATTACCTTCGCCTGCTCGGCAAAGCCACCGGCGCGCAGCGCTTCGGTAACCGAAAGATAGGCATCTGGCAAATCGATGTATTTGCCAACTAGAGCAACCTTGACTTCGGCAACTGGCTCGTGCACGGCTTTTAGAACACCAGCCCAACGTGACCAGTCAACCTCGTTTGCCTCTAAGCCAAGTGCGTTGATGATATAGCTGTCGAGGCCTTCATCGTTGACGACGGTTGGAATGTCATAGATGCTGTTGGCGTCTGCGGCATTGATAACCGCAGCGAGATCGACGTCACACATCAGCGCAATCTTCTTTTTTATTGCATCGCCAATCGGACGATCGCTTCGACAAACAATTGCATCTGGCTGAATACCGATTGAACGAAGAGTTGCAACCGAGTGTTGGGTTGGCTTGGTCTTTAGCTCACCGCTTGGCGCTAGGTATGGCACAAGAGACACGTGAACAAAGAAAACATTATTGCGGCCGAGCTCGTGACGAACCTGTCTTGCCGCTTCGATGAAGGGCAACGATTCGATGTCGCCAACTGTTCCACCGATTTCGGTGATGATCACATCTGGTGCTGGATCCTCGAGTGCCTGCAAACGCATGCGACGTTTGATTTCGTCGGTGATGTGCGGAATCACCTGAACGGTGTCGCCTAAATAACCGCCAGCGCGTTCGGTTGCGATTACCTTTTGGTAAATCTGACCGGTGGTCACGTTCGCCGATTGGGCAAGATTGATGTCAAGAAAACGCTCATAGTGGCCGATGTCTAGATCTGTTTCTGCACCGTCATCGGTCACAAACACTTCACCGTGTTGAAACGGGTTCATTGTGCCCGGGTCAACGTTCAAATATGGGTCAAGTTTTTGCATGACTACAGAGAGTCCGCGCGCTCTTAGAAGATTGCCGAGGCTGGCGGCCGTAAGGCCCTTACCAAGTGAAGATGCAACTCCACCGGTGACGAAGATTTGTCTAGTTTTTGGGGAGCCCATCGCGATAGCCATGGAATTACACTCTACCGAAAACGACACGGTTGAAACGCCAAAGCCGCTAACGCCATGCCGCAGGTTTCGATATTTATGGCAAGTTTTTGGGCTTTGCCGAATACCTTCGGATTAGCGCACTAGGCGTGCAGTGCAGGGAACTCGTTGGCCGCAAGGGTCAAAAGCTCACTGGCATGCGATCTGGCCGAATCAGAATCGCCCAGGCCAGAGAGCATGCGCGCGAGCTCGCCAATACGGTGTTCGCCCAAGAGCGGTTCAACCGAGGTGGCTGCGGCTTCGCCGTCAGACGATTTTTCAACCCGAAGGTGTCGGTTGGCGAAGGCCGCCACCTGAGGCAAATGGGTTACCACGATAACTTGAGCGTCTAAGGCCAACTTTGCGAGCCTGCGCCCAACTTCGATAGCGGCCTCGCCACCGACCCCGGCGTCGACTTCATCGAAGATGAAAGTTGGCGCATGATCGCTACCGGCAAGCACGACCTCGATTGCCAACATGATTCGCGAGAGCTCACCGCCAGATGCGCCGCGACCCAGCGGCCGAGGTTCAGCGCCCTTATAAGACTCGAGCAACAAAGACACCTGGTCGCGGCCAGTTGCGGTGGGCTCTGGCGACGCGGCAATCGAGACGTGCAGCCTGGCGCCATCCATCGCCAATGCCTGCAGTTCGTTACTCACTCGATTGGCAAGGTCAACCGCGGCTGCCTTGCGCGCAGCAGTCAATGCGTCGCTGGCGCGCTCAAGTTCGATAGCTAGCGCACTCTCGCGCGCAGCGAGTTTATCGATTGTGTCGGTTGATGAGTCAAGTTCGAGAAGTCGTCTAGCGGCTCCCTCGCGGTAGCTGATGGTTTCGTCGAGGGTTGGGCCGTATTTGCGCATGGCGGCAGCCAATTCGGCTCTGCGATTTTGCACCTCGTCGAGACTTAGCGTTGATTCGGTCTCGAGCGAAGCTAAATAGCCAGATAGTTCTGCGGCTATTTCGTTAAGCGTTGATCCGATTTCGCGAAGTGATTCGACTTGGCTGGCCAGTTTCTCGTCGTGAACGGCAGCATTCTCTAAAGCCTTGCGAGCACGACCAACAAGCGACACTGCGTCTTGGCCGTCATAGCTTTCGGTCAGCAGCTGCTCGTGTGCATCGGCTGCGGCAATGCGAAGTTCTTCGGTGTGTGTCAATCGCCCGGCAAGCTCGGCAAGTTCTTGATCTTCGTTTGGCTTGGGGTCTAGGCGCTCTAACTCTGCAACCGCCGCCCTTATTTCTTCTGCTTCTTGCAAGCGGTTGGCAAGGCTAGCGCGCAACTCGGTTAGCTCGAGCGAAACTTTCTTGTGCTCAAAGAAGACCTGCTGATATGCCGATAGAGCAGTTGATATCGAAGCGCCGCCAAAGCGATCTAGCGCTTCACGTTGGG
>CAILJO010000141.1 GCA_903834635.1 uncultured Micrococcales bacterium
ATGTTGGCGAATCGTGCAAGAACAAACAGCAGGTCGCTCAGGCGGTTTAGGTACTTCGCCGCCAAAAGACTTACGCCGCCCTCTGTGTGGCCCTTCTTGGCAGGCTCGGTGCCGTGCTCCTCGATGGAGTGCCAAGTGGCGCGCTCGGCGCGGCGAACCACCGTGCGAGCAAGGTGCAGCCCAGCTGCAAGCCCAGAACCACCGGGGATGATGAACGAATCAAGTTTCTCGAGTTGGCCGTTGTACTTGTCGATAGCTGCTTCTAGAGCGTCAATCCACGCCGCGTCAACGCGAAGCGGCTCGTACTCGTAGTGCTCGTTCAAAGGTGTCGAAAGGTCGGCACCCAGGTCAAATAGTTCGTTCTGAATCTGCTGAAGAAGCCCGAGGGTGTCCTCGTCGAATTCGCCGTGAGCGAGAGCAACCGCAACGCCAATGGCACTGTTCGCCTCGTCAACGTCAGCATAGGCTTCGATCCGAGGGTCAGTCTTGCGCACACGAGAAAAGTTGCTGAGACCGGTCATACCTTCGTCGCCGGTTCGGGTGTAAATCTTGGTGAGTTTGACCATGAGTCAAGTTTAGGCTTGTTCTTATGCTGTTCCTTCTTCCGCCTTCCGAAACCAAGCAAACTGGTGGCAAACCGCTGGGTATCGACCAGGTTGCTCTTACTTTTGGGCAGCTGAACGGGGCTCGCGATCAGGTCTATGGCGCACTGAAGGCGCTCTGCGAAGGCAACCGGGATGCAGCCGCGAAAGTCTTAGGTCTGGGCAAGAAGCAACTCAGCGATATTCAGATTAACTTGGAAGTTCAAACAGGTCCAACGCTGCCGGCACTCGATCGTTACACCGGCACTCTCTATGACGGACTCCACGGTCGTGGGCTCAAAGGCACCCCAACCGAGTTCAACTCGCTGGGGGAGAGCCAGCGAAACCGAGCCAAAGACACGCTGTTGATTCAATCGGCTCTGTTCGGTCTGATTCCGGCGATGAACCTGATTCCTAACTATCGACTTTCAGCTACAACTCGTCTGCCTGGAATTTCGCTAAAGGATGTTTGGTCGGCCGCCCATGAGCGCGTCTGGCCAAGACTTGAAGATTCACCGATCATTGACCTGCGAAGCAAGTCTTATGCCGAGCTGGCGCCCATTCCCGATTCGGTAAGCAGTTATTGGGTTGAAGTCGTTTCTGAAGATTCCGATGGCCAGCAGCGTGCCATGAATCACTTCAACAAGAAGGCGAAGGGTCAATTTGTGGCTGAGGTTCTGTCTTTGTCTGAGCCCGCTAGTTCGATGGCTGACCTCAAGCGCGCGGCAAAGAAAGCGGGCCTCCGACTCGTTGAGTCGAAGGCCCAGCTAACTCTTATTGTTTAGTAGCGCACCGTTCCCATGACTGCGGGCATGGTCGGAAGGTCAATCATGCCGTCCTGCACCGCGAGCACGATTCCTGCCAAAATTCCGGTCTCGTTATTTGCGTCTCCATAGAGCGCATAACTTGGGAGAATCCACGTTTGACCGCTTGAGTCAGTAATCGTTCCAAGAACCGCTTTGCTGCTCTTGACTGTGAAATCAACCTTTGTTGGCTCTAGTGGCGTTGGCTGATCGGTAGGAGCGTCCGATGGCTGCGCCACAACAGATGGCGTCGCAACATTTGAGGTGTCACTCAACCCAGCTGGCATTCCGAGAGTCTTGTAGATGTTCCATGGAAGACCTGCAAAAGAATAGTTAGAAGCACTCCAGGCAGTCCAACGATAGTCTGCCAGCCGATCCACAGCTGCGGTCGGACTAATCGTCGAGACGCTTCCAACTTTGACTAGTTTCACTTGATAGCCTGACATGTTTTCGATTTGGCCCGTGTTCGACCAAGTAACTTTCCACTCGAGGCTTGTTGGCAGTCCGTCTGCCTTCAGCGCAGCGGTCGCGCTCAACGTTGCGAATGACGGGTCGTTGTACCGATCAAGAGAAATCTCTGATGGGCTGACCATAAATCCTAGGTCTGCAAAGAGTTTTACAGCCTGGCTTTTGGCCTCGGAGTCGCTGGGCAATTTAGTTTGAGTGTAAGGCCCATGTTCCTCGCAGTAAGTCGTGGGTGCCGCCGAGGCATCGGTGGTGCCATTCGGGTTGAGGTTTTCGTCAACGGTCACGTTGGCTTTGCCTTCTCGAATGCAGGGGCCCCAACCTTGAGTGTCGTCATTCCAATAAGTAAATTGCCCTAACGGGTTGACATTCAGGTACTGACTTCCATCTGCGAGCTGAAGGCTCCCGTCTTCGCTCCCGCTGGTTGAATCGACTTTGCCGTTGAGCCCAAAGTATTCTGAGACCTTTTTCATGATTGCCGATGGGCTCATGGCTTGGTCGACACGATAGACGTTGCCAGATCCTTCGCTTTGTGAAAGAGCAGGATCGGCGATGAAGTTGTAGCTCGGAAAATCGGGCATGTAACTCTGATTTGGCGAGATCATGTCTGAAGACACCTTCGAGCCCGCGATGCCCGCGAGTCCCTGTGCGCCTGACGAACCGAGAGTGATATGAATGTTGGCGTTCCCAGCGTTCAGCGAACCCAGGGTGAGCGCAGAGATGGCCACAACGGCTGCCGCGCCCGCAAGGCTGAAGCTTGTCGAACGTCTTGCCATCGCAATACGTTCATGCCAAGAAGTCTTTGCAGGGGCGTTGGATGCTGCCAGCAGTGCATCCTCGCTGAGTTTCGGGGCTCGGACCGGTTTGGCGGCCTTGCGAAGCTCTTGGATGAGTTTGTCTTGCTCGAAGTTTTCGTTCATGTATTGGTTATGTCGCAATCACTCGGAATCTGACAGGTCATTTGCAAGCTGCTTGGCAAATCTTTCGCGTGCTCTCTTAATGCGCTGGCTGGCACTGTTTGCACTGATGCCCAAGGTGACGGCAGCCTGGGCGACGCTGAGCCCTTCGAATGCAATAAGGCTAAGCACCTGCCTGTCTGCTGGGCTGAGTGCGCCGAAGGCATCGGAGATTGACCCGGCTGATAAAGCTAGGTCTTCGGCTGATGGTGCAGCGGCATCGGTTTCGAGCAACGGCAACGAAATGCCGCGGCGACCTTGCTTGCGTCTGTGGTTTGCCACCACAAAGCCGGCAATTCGGTAGAGCCAAGCAAGTTGCATGTCTGGAGGGCAGGATTCGCGCTTGCGCCAGGCGATCTCAAACACATCGGCGGCAAGGTCTTCGACATCACTTCGCTCAACACGCCTCGTCAAATACTTTGACAGGGGAGTCAGGTGTTCGCGAAATGTCGCGACGAACTCTTGCTGGTCCAATTGGCTCCTGACGGTGATGCTACTTGAGCGTACTACTTGCTTATGTCGCCAGCAGGATGGATGTGACAGCCGAGGTTCTAACTTTTGAAGCAGTCCAAGTCGTGGTCTGCAATCATGCCGGTGGCCTGCATCAAGGCGTGCATCGTGGTTGGTCCGACGAATCCAAAACCTAGCTTTCGCAGGGCCTTGTTCAGGGCAGTTGATTCTGGGCTGAGAGTAAGGCCACGGCGATCTTCGATTGGAGTAAAACCAACACAAACTTTTCTAGTCCGCTGTCGAGTTCAAGCGCTAGGTTGGCGTTTTTTATCGTGCTCTCGATTTTGCCGCGGTGGCGAATGATGCCTTCAAACTTCAGCAGTCGATCAACATCTTTGGGTGACATGGTTGCGACGCGCTGGAGATCAAAATCGTGAAAGGCTTTGCGAAAACCTTCGCGTCGTTTCAAAATCGTGAGCCATGAAAGACCTGCTTGAAAACCTTCGAGTGAGAGGCGTTCGAACATAGCGTTGTCGCCCGACAGGGGAGTGCCCCACTCATTGTCGTGATAGTCGATGTAGTGCTGGTCGTTATTGAGCCAACCGCACCTAGCAAGCCCGTCTTCGTGAACTCGAGCCATCAGTCTTTGTAGTCAATAGATTCGAGAGCGAGTAGCCACTTCTTTGTCGGTATACCCTCGCCACCCGAGTAGCCTGTGATCTTCTTTGAAGCGCCTAGCACTCGGTGGCAGCCGATCACTAGAGGAACCGGGTTCGACCCAACTGCACCGCCCACAGCGCGCACAGCCTTTGGATTTCCGATGGCATCAGCGATCTCGGCGTAGGTCGTGGTCTTGCCCCAAGGCAACTTTGCGATCTCGCGCCACACTGCTTCTTGAAATGCTGTGCCTTTGAAGTCGACGGCAAAATCCAGAACCTTGTTCTTGCCCTTGAAGTAGTCGACGAGTTGCTTCTTTGCTTGGGATAAAACCTTGGATTTTCCCCA
>CAILJO010000142.1 GCA_903834635.1 uncultured Micrococcales bacterium
CCACGAGAGCCAATTTACCTTCTGAAACGGCATCGGCGATGACCTTTGATTTGGTGAGAATGTCGTCGATGGTGTCTTTGATGTGGAGTTTGTTTACGGCATCGACAGATGAGTCCCCAGACGCAAGAGCTCGATTCACCGTTGGTTGGATGGCTGCAACGATTGCGTGAATATAAAGCCCCTTCGCAGACAAACGCCCTTCGGTTGCATCGACTGCGGCTCTAATGGCACCACACTCGTCGTGACCGAGAACCAAAATCAAGGGAACCTTTAGTACCTCGACTGCGTACTCGAGTGAGCCGAGGATTGTTTCGGCGATAACCTGGCCTGCGTTACGAACAACAAAAAGATCCCCGAGTCCGACGTCGAAGATGATTTCAGCGCTTAGGCGCGAGTCTGCGCAGCCGAAAAGCGCAGCGAACGGAACCTGGGCGGCGGCAAGCGATGTGCGTCGATCGACATCTTGGTTGGGGTGTTCGCGGCTATCGGTGACGAAGCGGTGATTGCCATCTTTCATGGCCTGCCAAGCTTGGGCTGGAGTCTGTGGTCTCATGTCAGAAGTCCTTTCGCTCGCTGTTATTTCAAGGATAAACGGTTGAGATTTGCTCGGATACCCCGGTGACAAATGCTTTCATCTGCGATTCACTCGCTGTTCCATAAACCAGGACCGTATCTCTGCCTTGGCCGGTGACCAACACGTAATCCTTGGTCTTGGCCGGCACATGAGTCTCTTTGGTTTTCCAAACCTGCCAGGTTCTTGCGCCTGTGCTCATGGAACCGGTTTGCTTTAGACCCGAAAGTTGAATTGCCAACCAGGTTGGGTTGGTCGTGAAGGTTTGGGTCATACCGATGTACTCGTTTTTTGGCCCAACGAAGCCGGCATACCAGGAGGCATCGGTGCCATCACCCGGGTTCGCCTGCCACCGAGCCGAGTTGCACCACCATCCGCTTTGGATGGTCGGAACGATTACGGGTCGAGAAGTCGAATCTGCAGCGTCTTTAGCCACCGAAACATAATCGACCTTTTTGACCAGGCTGCTGTCGTCGCGTGGAACGATCATCACGAGCGCTATAACCAAGCCAACGCTGGCGCCCAAAGCTAAAACCAAGTTCGTCACTGTCTGACGAGCGCGTCGTTTTGCGGCGGCGTCGCTCATCTACTTCTTTTCTTTGATCGCTGCGTCAAGTCGGGCGCGAGCGCCGCTGAGCCACTCTTCACAACGTTTAGCCAGGGCCTCGCCACGCTCCCAGAGGGTCATGCTCTCTTCAAGAGTCACCGAGCCTTGTTCTAAAGATGCAAGCACTTTGGCAAGTTCGTCGCGAGCCTGCTCGTAGCTCATCTCGGCGATGTCGGCGTTTGGGTTTTTGTCAGTCATTTTCATCTCCAGTTTATTTTCAAACTACTTTGAGGTCGCTTCTATTTCGCCCTTGGCTAAACGAATCTTCAAGGCGGTTCCGGCTTTCACCTTCGATGCCTCGGCGAGCACATGGCCGTTTGCGTCACGCACCACTGAGTAGCCTCGGTCGAGCGTGCTCTGCGGGCTGAGTGATCGCAGCATTTGTTTCTTGGATTGAACGTCATTGTTGGCGCGTTCAAGGGTTAGTGCGATGGAATCACGAAGGTCGACAAGATCGCGTTCAAGAAGTTCTTGTTTGTCATCGATGAAGGCATAGGGGTTAGCCAGCATCGGACGCATGCGCAACTGGCTGATGATATCGGTCTGCGACTGAACATAGCCGGCGATTCGCAAAACCATTCGCTCCAGAGCGGTCGAGATCCAGTGGCGTTCTTCGACCACGTCCGGCACAACCTTTTTGGCAGCGTCGGTCGGTGTCGATGCGCGAACGTCCGCGACAAGATCGAGAAGCGGGCTGTCGTTTTCGTGGCCAATGGCAGAAATTATCGGGGTCTTGGCTGCCGCAGCCGTTCGCACGAGAGCTTCGTCGCTAAAGACCAGCAAGTCCATCACGGCACCGCCACCGCGGGCAATGATGATCACGTCAACCTCTGGGTCGGCGTCTAATAGTTTGATGGCGGCGATGATTTCAGGCGCGGCGTTGTCGCCCTGAACCTTGGTGTTAACAACGCGAAACTGGGCCTCTGGCCAGCGCCGAGCAACATTTTGTAGCACATCTTTTTCTGCATCGGAATTTTCGCCTGTAATCAGACCAATTCGGTTTGGCAAAAATGGAAGCGGCTGCTTGCGTTCTATCGAGGTCAATCCCTCGGCGATGAGAGCCTGCTTGAGGCGTTCAAGGCGCTCCAAGAGATCGCCTAGGCCGACTTTTCGAATCGACACAATCGCCATGGTTAACTTGCCAGATTTTGGCCAGAACTCAGGCTTCAGCTGAGCAATGACTCGGTCACCAACTGCGAGGTCACGTGGAAGAGTAGCGGGATTCCAGGAATGACAAGAAACTCGAGCCTCTTGGGCGATGTCTTTGAGGTCCAAGAACAATGAAGTGCCCTTGGCGTTGTACTGGGCGATTTCGCCCTCAACCCAAACCGAACCCAGCCGAGCTATGTAATCTTTTAGATTTTGTGAAAGTCTGGCTAAAGGCCAGGGGTCGTTTTCTGAAGAATTGCGGCTTGGCGGCAGGGCATCGGTGTTGACAACGCCGGCATCAGAATTGATGTCATCGCGTTCAGTCATGAGATTCCTAACCCCCGTTTAGAATTGACGGGCAACCGAGATAAAGGATAACGCCCCCATGGGACAACAACCGTCTGGCAAGACCGTTCTGCTTGCTTCGCCGCGCGGATATTGCGCAGGTGTTGACCGCGCGGTTATCGCGGTTGAGAAAGCGCTCGACCACTACGGGGCCCCGGTTTACATTCGCAAAGAAATCGTGCACAACAAGCACGTTGTTCAATCACTTGAAAAGCGTGGAGCGATCTTTGTGAACGAACTAGATGAGGTGCCCGAAGGCAGCGTTCTTGTTTTCTCGGCCCACGGTGTTTCACCAATGGTTGTCGCCGATGCAGAGGCGCGCCAGCTGAACACCATCGATGCCACCTGTCCACTGGTTACCAAAGTACACCGTGAGGTTCAGCGCTTTGCTAAAGAGGATTACGACATCTTGCTGATTGGCCACGAAGGCCACGAAGAGGTCGAAGGCACCGCCGGAGAGGCTCCTGACAAGGTGCAGATCGTTGATGTAAACATCGATGGAGTTCGAGTTCGCGACGAGAACAAGTTGATTTGGCTCTCGCAAACGACGCTCTCGGTTGACGAAACTATGGAAACTGTGGTCAGACTGCGCGAGAAGTTTCCGACGTTGCAAAACCCGCCAAGCGATGACATTTGTTATGCAACTCAAAATCGTCAGGTCGCAATCAAAAAAGTTGGTGCCGAGAGCGATTTGGTGATTGTGGTCGGTTCGGCCAACTCTTCTAACACCGTGCGGTTGGTCGAAGTTGCCAAGGATGCCGGAGCCAAGGCTGCTTACCGCGTTGACTTCGCCAGTGAAATCAAGGATGAATGGTTCGAAGGCGTCGAGACCGTCGGTGTTTCATCCGGTGCATCTGTGCCCGAAGAACTTGTTCAAGAAGTATTGGTTGATCTTGCCGCACGAGGATTCGGAGACGTTCAAAACGTTACGACAGCAGAAGAAGACGTTCAGTTCTCTTTGCCGAAAGAACTTAGAAAAGACCTGAAGGCAGCCGGCAACGAAGTTAGCAATAAGGCTAAACGCGATTAGTTTTTGAAGTCGGTCTCTTTGACCACTCGGCCGTCTCGTGCAAAGGTTGTCCAAACCCCTACTTGCCGGTCCTGGTCAAAATGGCCGGAGCGCATCACGCTGCCATCCTTGCGATAGAAAACCCAAAATCCGTGCATTTTGCCTTCTTTGTGGTCTCCCTTAAAGCGCGGAAGCCCGTTGTCATAAAACGGGCTTCCTGACGACATGTTGAATCCTTAGAGGCTCATTGATTTGCCGTGTGAACCAAGCTCTTGGGCAGCTTCGATAACGCGATCCGACATTCCGGCCTCACCAATCTTGCCCCAGGCGCGAGGGTCATAGGCTTTCTTGTTGCCAACTTCGCCGTCAACTTTGAGCACGCCGTCGTAGTTCTGGAACATGTGCGCTGCGATTGGGCGAGTGAATGCATATTGAAGATCGGTGTCGATGTTCATCTTGATGACACCGTGGCTAACTGCTTCGGCGATTTCTTCTGGCGTCGAACCTGAGCCGCCGTGGAAGACTAGGTCGAAAGGCTTGTCCTTGCCGTACTTAGCACCAACTACCTTTTGAATCTCGCCTAGCAGCTCGGGGCGAAGTTTGACGTTGCCTGGCTTGTAAACGCCGTGTACGTTGCCAAAGGTTAGTGCAGCCATGTAGCGACCGTTTTCGCCAAGACCGAGAGCCTCAACGGTTAGCAAGCCATCTTCAGGTGTTGTGTAAAGGTGCTCGCCCTCTCCGCCTTCAACACCATCTTCTTCGCCGCCGACAACACCGATCTCGACTTCAAGAATGGCTCCGATGCTGTTGGTCAGCTTGAGCATCTCTTGAGCGATCTCAAGGTTTTCGGTCAATGAGACAGCCGAGCCGTCCCACATGTGAGAGTTGAACAGTGGGTCTTGACCAGCACGAACTCGCTCTTGTGAGATTGCGATTAGTGGTCGAACAAACTTGTCGAGTTGGTCTTTGGCGCAGTGGTCGGTGTGCAGGGCAACGGTGATGCCATAGTTCTTGGCAACTTCGCGGGCAAATGCGGCCATCGCTGCGGCACCGGATGCCATGTTTTTGATGGTCGGGCCAGACCAGTAGTCGCCGCCGCCTGTGGTCACCTGAATGATTCCGTCTGAACCGGCTGCCTGTAGTCCGGCAAGTGCGGCGTTTAGAGTCTGCGACGACGAAACGTTGATCGCAGGGTAAGCAAAGCCATGGCTCTTGGCACGGTCGAGCATCTCGATGTATTGGTCTGGTGTTGCTACAGGCATGGCTTGCTCCTAAAACGACGTTGGGATTACCTAAAATGTTACCAACAAAGGGGTCGCGCCATTAGGTGTTTGCCTCGTGAAAGGTCACGATGACAGGCATCGATTCGCGCACCCCAACCCCTGAACTTATTGAAGCTTGCCTCAAGGCCGCTAGAGCGGCATGGCCTCTGGTTGGATCAAACGACAAAATGGCGGTGGATGGCGCTGCCGTTGACGCCATGCGTGAGGCGTTTAACTCGTTCGACTTCGGTGGGCAGGTTGTCATCGGCGAAGGAGCCAAAGACCAAGCCCCGATGCTCTTCAACGGAGAAGTCTTAGGTCGAGGATCTGTAGTCGAATGGGACATTGCCGTTGACCCGATAGACGGAACTCGCCTGGCTGCCGAGGGCTTGCCTGGAGCGATTGCGGTTGTGGCCGCTTCACCTCGCGGCACCATGATGGATTGCCCAGACGTCTATTTCATGAAAAAACTCGTCACTGGAGCTGTCGGGGCCGGCGTTGTTGACATCGATCGCCCAGCAGGCGAAAACATCAAACTTTTAGCAGCTGCTCTTCAAAAACCAGTTGGCGAGCTAACCGTTGCCATCATCTATAAAGAACGAAACTTCGAACTTATTGACGAGATTCAGTCGGCCGGCGCCAAATGGTTCCGATTCGACGAGGGTGACGTTGCCATGGCTGTTGCTGCAGCCACTCCCGGATCAGGAATTGACATGATGCTTGGTGTGGGCGGCAATCCAGAGGGTGTGCTGGCGGCTAGCGCGGTGCGCATCTTGGGTGGTTTCATGCAAGGCGTTTTGGCGCCACGAAATCCCGACGAGATTGAATCAGCATTGAATTCCGGTTATCGCTTGGACCAAAAACTCGAGCTGCAAGACCTGGTCGCAGGTGATCGTCAGGTTTTTGTCTTGGCGGGGGTCACCGATGGGGTGCTCACCGATGGCATCGTTGAAACCGACGACGGCAAGTTGGACATTGAGCTTTTCGTTTTGGACACCCTCATCGAAGGCGGGCGGCGAATCAAGATTCGCACCGAATCGGCTCGTTAGTTTTTGACGTAGATTGCTGGCTCGTCCAGTGCGTGCCCGCGGTCAGGTGTCTCGTTCAAGATGCCTGGAGGTGGGTTATCGATGTTCTCGAGACCTGATGAAGGCTGTGTGACAGCCATAGCGCCCCACTGAACTGCGGTGGTGATGCCAAGCGGAACATTGAAGTCGAGGCCAAATTCACTTGCATCGCTAACGGGGTTGTTGACCACCGCGGTCAAGAATCCTGCAAGCGTTGCATCGCCGGCGCCCACGGTGTTGATTACCTTTACGGGAGGAGTGCGAGCAGCCCATTCGCGGTCTTTGGTAATCGCCAACATTCCGTCAGAGCCAAGGCTGGCCAAAACAACTTCGATGCCGTGCTCGCAAAGCTCACGACCAGCGTCGATTACGTCGCCGATGCTGTTCAGCGTGCGGCCAACCGCCGAGGCAAGTTCTTCAGCGTTTGGCTTGATGATTGCGGCCAAACCGCGGCGAGCCCAGTAGTTCAGGGGTTCACCCGAAGTGTCGAGGGCAACGCGAACGCCGAGGGCTGCCATTCTCTCGAAAAGCGGTTCAAGGTCAACAAAGGTTCCCGAGTCTTTATAAACAGGCAAAGCTCCAGCAACGACCAACCACTTTGCGCCGTTTTCGCGCACAGTGCGCTCGGTTAGATCAACCACTGCGTTCCAGTCTTGCTGGCTTAGTGGTCGTGGAGATTCGTTGACCTTGGTGGTTGGACCGTTCATTTCAACAATGGTTGTTGAGACGCGAAGAGAGCCTTCTACCCAAAGCGGAACAAGCATTCCTTCGCTTCCGGTGTTAGCCAAAACGCTAGGGTCCTGATTTCCAATTGGAACAACACCTGGGGCTGGAATGCCAGCGAGGTGAAGGCCACGAGAAACGTTAATGCCCTTGCCGGCCAGTTCTTGCTTTACGTCGTCAGCACGGTTGACCCCACCAGTGTGCAGGTTGTGCACAAAATAGGTGCGGTCAAGGGTTGGAGCGGGTGTCAGGGTGACAATCGGGCAACCGGTCATGCGTACTCCTAAAGACTTTCAGAAGGGGATAGCCATCGCGGAGTATGGCTTTAATGCTGCAAACATCGTTGTCGGCGTACTCGTAAAAGTATAACCAAGCGAGTGTTTCAGTGCTCTTCTAGAGAACTTTAGTCATTTACTCGTCTTTTGTTTCGTCCTCAGCCATTTCGCTTAGCGACGGCAAAGTTAGACCAGGCTCGAGTTCAAGCGGGGAGTCGATTGTTTCAATGGCTAAGTCATTTTCGTCGAGATTGTTCAGTTTGCGAGCTGTGACAATCATGCGCGACTCAAGGCTTTTAACGAAGGCGTTGTAATCCTTGACTGTGCCCATGATCGAGCGACCCAGCTTGTCGGCCAATTCGGCAACCTTGCCAACTCGCTCATAAAGTTCGCGACCAAGTTTGATCATGGCGCGAACCTGCGATTCATCAACGTTTTGGCGCCAGATGAAGTTGATGGTCTTAAGGACTGAGAAGAGGCTCACTGGTGATGCAATCGCTACATTTTTGCCAAACGCATACTCAAGAAGAGTGGCATCTTCGGCTAGTGCCGCAGACAGCAGACTTTCGCTGGGAATGAAGCAAATGACAAAGTCTGGGCTGGCTGCCAAACCTGTCCAATAAGCCTTGCCCGCTAGGTCGTCGATGTGCTTCTTGACGGCTTTAACGTGGGCCTGCATTAGCTGTTTGCGGCGCTCGCCGTCGGCTCCGGTTGCAAGCTCGCTGATTTGCGAAGCCTCTTGATAAGAGTTGTAAGGCACCTTTGAGTCAATTGCCAGCGACTTGCCCCCGGGCAAAGTGATGATCATGTCGGCGCGACCGGTGGTGTTTGTCGTCTGTTCTGTGAAGTCAGCGTGCTTGACCAGCCCGGCAAGTTCGACCAGTTTGCGAAGTTGAGCCTCACCCCAGACCCCACGCATGGTGTTAGAAGAAAGCGCATTAGAAAGCATCTGGGTTTCGCGGCGAAGAGCGGCGTCGCTCTCGACAGCCTGTTTGATTGCTTCGTTTAGCGAGGTGAACTGCGTCACTCGCTCGGTCTCCATCTTTGCAACCGCTTCTTGCATCTTTGTTAAGTTTTCTTTGACCGGTGCCAGCTCTCGAAGCAGAACCTGTTCTTTTTCTTCACGTGCCTGGCGCGCGTCGCGCTCGGTTTCGAGCTGGGTGACCTGCTTTTGCAGCAGGTCAACGCGCGCCTTCGCATCGGCCAGTTCGACTAGCCCATCAGAAGAACCCGAAGTCTTGCCGCGTGAGCCAACAACCCAGCCGACTACTGCACCGAGTGCCACGCCAATAAGAAGATAAATAACTGTGTCCATGGGGCGAAGTTATCAGCACCCGGTGACATTTTTGCGCTACAAAGCCTTGATTTTGTGGTTGCTGGCTTCAGCTAGGTCTGCAAGGCTCTCGACATCTTTGCGGTTTGCCGCGTGGATGATGATGCGCGCACAGGCATCCGCGTCGGCCAGCGCATCGTGGTGGTTGAACTCCTCATGACCAATCGCATAGGCCACTGCATTGAGCCGGTAACTCTCGAGGTTGTAAGTCTTGCGAGAAATCATCACCGAACAGGCGTATTCAAGGGCAGGAAGGTCGCGGCCGATAAGAGCGGCCGACTTGCGAAGCACATCCATATCGAACGACGCATTGTGAGCGACCAGCATGTCATCGCCGATGAACTCAAGCATTGACTCCAGTGCCTCGGGCCAGGTTGGGGCGTCGGAGACATCGGAGGGTTGAATGCCGTGCACCTTGATATTGAAAGGGTTAAAGAAGTCGTGAGGGTAGGGCGGCTGAATCAAAGTGGCCAAAGTATCGACAATTTTTCCGTCGCGAACCCTCACCAAGCCAACCGCGCACGGGCTCGCGGCAGACTGATTTGCCGTTTCGAAGTCGATCGCGGTGAAGTTGAGGGCCATGGGTCAATTAAACTCTTCAAGTGGCCTTAACTATCGGAATTGTCGGACTGCCCAACGTTGGCAAGTCAACCCTCTTCAACGCGCTAACCAAGAACAACGTTCTGGCGGCGAACTACCCGTTCGCAACCATCGAACCAAACGTCGGTGTCGTAAACCTTCCAGACGCACGCTTGAACAAGCTCGCCGAGATTTTCGGTTCAGAGCGAATTCTTCCTGCGCCGGTGTCGTTCGTTGACATCGCCGGCATCGTTCGCGGTGCCAGCGAAGGTGAAGGGCTCGGCAACCAGTTCTTGGCAAACATCCGCGAGGCCGACGCAATCGCCCAGGTGGTTCGCGGATTCGTTGACCCTGACGTCATTCACGTAGATGGCAAAGTTGACGCTCACAGCGACATCGAAACGATCAACACCGAGTTGATTCTTGCCGACATGCAGACCCTCGAAAAGGCCCGCACTCGTATTGAAAAAGAAGTCAAGGGCAAAAAGGTCGAACCTATCGCGCTAGACACCGTCGATGAAGCTCTAAAAGTTCTCAACGATGGCACGCCGCTCTCGGCCACCAAAATCGACCTAACCCCGATTCGCGAACTTGGGCTGCTAACCGCAAAGCCAATCTTGTATGTGTTCAACGTCGACGAGTCGATCTTGACCGACCCGGCCAAGAAGAAGGCGTTGGCCGATTTGGTTGCACCCGCCGAAGCTGTCTTTTTGGACGCAAAGGTCGAGAGTGAACTCATTGACCTAACTGCCGAAGAGGCAAACGAACTTCTCGAATCTTTGGGGCTGGGTGAGTCTGGTCTCGACCAGCTGGCTCGAGTTGGCTTCAAGACGCTGGGACTTCAGACCTACCTCACGGCTGGGCCAAAAGAGGCGCGTGCGTGGACTATTCGACAAGGAGCCAAGGCACCCCAGGCTGCCGGCGTTATTCACACCGACTTCGAGCGCGGCTTTATCAAAGCCGAAATCGTTGGCTTTGAAGACCTTGTCGCAGCAGGCTCAATGGCCGATGCAAAGTCGGCAGGCAAGGTTCGCATGGAAGGCAAGGACTACGTCATGAAAGATGGCGACGTGGTCGAGTTCCGTTTCAACGTTTAGAAAAAAGGCTTTTAGCGCTGCTAGATTTGGCTCGTCGAAATAAGAGAGGCCACAATGACTGAAACCAACGAACAGATTCGAGAGCAAGCAATTGCTCGAGTAAAAGCCAAAGATGAGCTGCGCGGACTGGTCGGCAGTTGGGTGCTGGTTACGGCCATTGTTCTATCGGTTTACTACTTCACAACACCAAATGGATACTTCTGGCCAGTTTGGCCGATTTTAGGTGTCGGATTGGGTGTTGTCTCTCAAGCGTGGCGAGTATATCGTTTGGGAACAGACAATAAAGAGGCCCGCATTCAAGCCGAAATCGATAGGTTGAAGCAAAGAGGCTAAAGCCTCTTTTTGGCCGCCAAAATCAACTTTTGCCCCAGGTCAAACTTTTCACCAAGATAAACGCTTGCCTCCATCGTGAGGTGATGGCTGTCTCGATACAAAATCACATCACCTCGAGTGGCGTCGCAGATGGTCTTCGAACAAAGCAAGTTTTCTAACCAAAACACCGAGGCACCAGCGGCTTGGGCGGCTTTTGCCACCTTTGTATTGATCTTTATTTCGGTGTCACTCGAATGTGCGAATGCGCAGGCTGTGGTTGCGGTGCCGGCCAGCAGGGCTTTTGTGACGCAGGCTCCATGGTCTTCGCCGTTAGTGGGTGTTTCGGTGACTACGACGGGTTTTACGCCAAGCGACTCAATCTTGCGCAGGGTGATGGCAAATTGGTCGAAAGCAAACTGCGAAAAGTGACCGATCTGGCCGCCAAGTTTATATATCGTGCCATGCGTGGCGAGGGCGTTAATCCAGTGCGACCCGAGAATCACATATTTGATGTTGGTGTGGCGTTTCAGCCAGTCATAGACGTTGTTGTTTTCGGCGATGCATTTTTTGGCAAAAGGAACACCGCCGTTGGCATTTTGCGGGGCAATGTCGAAGATCGGACTGCACACGCTCAATGTCTGTTGCACAAAGTGAATTGGGTGGGCTCCAGATTTGAGTCCTAGTCCAAGTTGCATGGCGAACGAGTCACCCCAAAGCAGAACATTGGGTTTTGCACCGAAGGTGCAAAGCGGCTCATTTTCGCGGAAGGCTGAGCACGCTCGGTTGAGTCCACGATTTGGTGCGAGCCGAGCAAGAAGTTGGCTTGCAGTTGGTTTCGTGCTCGACGAAGACGAAGCGGCGTTAGCCTTGCTCGCTTGTGAAAGCAACAGAAGAGCAAGCATCACAACAGCCAAAAACAGTGCGAAAGTTTTGGTTCGCTCGGTCAGGTTTTTTCTGCTCAACTGCACATCGATGAGAATAACATCGGCACCTGAAAGATAAACTGAACTCGCAACTGTGCGGTTGTAAATCATTCATCGAAAAGGTGTTCCTTGAAGTACCGCGCAGATATTGACGGGTTACGAGCTCTTGCCGTAGGCATCGTCGTTCTATCCCACCTGCAGCTGGCAGGTTTTGCCGGCGGGTTCAGCGGCGTTGACATCTTTTTTGTTATTTCGGGCTTCCTAATCACCAGTTATCTAGTCGAGCAGGCAAGCCAAAACTCTCTTTCGCTTCGCGAGTTTTATTTTCGGCGGGCCAGGCGCATTTTGCCGATGGCGTTGTTGGTGCTCGGTCTGACCTCGCTGGCGGCGTTGGTGCTTTTGAACGCGGTCAAGGCCGCCCAGGTTGCTACCGACAGTTTTTGGTCGGCACTTTTTCTTGAAAATCTGCACCTTATTCAGCAATCGGCCGACTACTTCAACCACGGTTTTGCGGCCTCGCCGGTTCAGCACTATTGGTCGTTGGCGGTCGAAGAGCAGTTTTATCTGATCTTTCCGCTTTTGCTTATTGCGTTGCTTAGGTTTGTGAAATCCAGGTCTGCGCGCATGGTCTCAGCCGTTGCTATTCTGATCGGTGCCATCAGCATTGGCTCACTTGCGCTGGCTATCTGGCAGGGCGGTTCTGCAGCCAACGCAGCCTATTTTTCTTCGGGAACTCGCGCCTACGAACTTGGCATCGGTGCACTTTTGGCCTGCCTGGTCTTCGCAAGCCAGCCAAAACTTGGCCGCGTCACAGCAAATGTGCTTGCACTGATTGGCCTAACCACGATGGCTGCCGCCGACCTCTTGCTCAACTCAGACCAGAGCTACCCTGGTGCACTCGCGCTTGTTCCAACGCTCGGAGCTGCCTTGGTTATTTTCGCCGGATCAGGCTCAACCAAATCGGTGGTCAGTCGAGTTTTCAGTTGGAAACCTTTTGTCTTTGTCGGCAAGATATCGTTCAGCATCTATCTGATCCACTGGCCACTAATCATTTTCATTCAGCAACTTTGGCCAGACTTTGCCGCGGTCTGGGTGTTTGCACCAACCATCGTGGCGGCGACCATCCTGGTTGCTTGGGTGTGCTACCGGCTCATCGAGCGCCCGACCAGGCGCATTCAACTGAGACCTAGAAGTTCAAGTCGGTTAGTTCGTGTTGTCACTGTTGGGTCGGCAGTCGTTGCGCTCTCAGGGCTTGCTACAAGCGCCTGGGCTATAACCGGCGGCACCTGGAACACGGCCTATGTCGCAACGAACTCCGCTTCAGGTTCAAACGACTACACGCCAAGCCAGCCAACACCATCGCAAAGCCCATCCATCTCTGACACGGCATCGCCCACTCCCACCGCAACACCTTCAGTTTCACCAACGGCTGCGCAATCTGCACAGCCAACGACTCCACCAAAGCCAGCCGCAAACGCTACGCTCGACCAGTTGCTGGCGGCTTGGCTGCCCAAAGTCGAAGCCGGTCTAGCTCTGACCAAGGTGCCAAGCGATCTGTCACCTCCAATTTGGGCGTTGCTTAGCGATCGAGGTGTTCAGTGGAAGCAGTGCATGGATCCGCCAACTCACCAAACCACCTGTGAATACGGCTCGGCGACAGCTAAGCACACAGCGGTGATTTTGGGTGACTCTTATGCATTGGCGGTTTATCCAATGGTCATCAGTGCGCTTGGGCTGCAAAACTGGCGGGTCATAGGACTAAATCAGCGAGAGTGTATGGTTGCCGACATCACACCGTGGCCTTGGACTGGTTCGGGAGCAGACCTGACATGCCCAGACCACAGAGCCTGGGTGAACAGCTATCTGGCGCAACTAAAGCCGGACTTAATCGTGCTTTCAGATCAACCGTTTCACCCTATTGCCGACGGAAATGCTGACTCGGGCGATAATCATGATCAACTGTGGCAGGAAGGGCTGGATTCGGCCTTGGCTGCCCTTAGACCGCTGGCTAAACACATCGTTTATTTCGGTGTTCCCACCAGCCAAGATGGCCTGACCGACTGTGTTCGCTCAGGAGATGTTTTATCTGACAAATGCACCAGTTCACCAAGTTGGCTCAGTGGTTACATAAACACTCAGGCCATTCTGGCTAACCGCTACAACATTCCGTTCATCAACCCGAATGATTGGATTTGTTCGAATAATAAGTGCCCAGCCATCATCGACAAGACTCCCGTCTATTGGGATGGCGCCCACTTCACGCAAGATTTTGCTGCCAAACTTGGCCCACTCTTCCGAGCTTTCTTAATCGAGCACGGCCTCATCTAGACAACGGATTGAGTTTCAACCGTGGTTGGCGAGTTCCCAAACATTGCCGCTCGGGTCTTGAAAACTCGCGGTGCGCACGCCCCATGGGCGATCGATCGGACCATTCAAAATCTCGACCCCCGATGCTGCCAATTCTTCGACTGCCGCGTCAACGTTGGCGCATCGCAACGTGTAGACGACCTTCTCGCCAGCACCGCTCTTGGCAAGTTTTTCGGGTTCTAGAAGTTCCGCAGCCTGCTTATCTGAAAGCACATTAATCATGGTGCTTCCAACTTTGTAAATCGCAGAGACCTCATCGCCCCAAACTTTGGCAAGACCAAGAAGTTCGCCATAGAATCGCTCGCTCGCGGCCAGGTCGTGAGTTAGCAAAGTTACTGCGAATAACCCACCTTCGAAAGCCGATTCAATGTGGACAGTCATTTTGCTCTCCTTAGCCACTCAACGGGGTGGCGTTCTACAAAGTTGTCTGCGATACGAAGGTAGCCAGCGGCATCGGGGTGAATTCCGTCAGGCATAGTCGAGGCCTCAACTTCGTCGAACAGTTCGAGACCATCCATGTAATAAATGTTCGGGTCGGTTTTGGCTCGTTGTTCAACTAGTTGACTCAAAATCTCACGGATGCCTCGCAGCGTGAGTTCGCCGATCCACGAGTGGCGCGAGTGAGGCTGGCCCATAACCATGCCTTCAGGTGAAGTCTCTGATGGACCGGGGTTGTTCTCGTGAGCGGGGCAGCAAACTGGCGAAATCACAAGAATTGGCACTTCCTGGTGACGTTCGCGAATGGTGTCAATGAAACCGTGAACTGCCGGCACAAACGTGCGCGATGTCATGTTTGCGCTGTTGACCACGTTGATGCCTAGTTTCAGACTAAGCAGCTCAAAGTCGCGGTCACGAATCGTTCGGGCGGCAAACTGCTCAAGATTTGCGCAACCACCCATGGCCAAGCTAAAGATGTCGAGACCAAGTCTGCGGCTGGCATCAACGGGCCAAACTCCCAGAGGTGTCTTTGCATCTTCGCAGTGGCTGATTGAGCTTCCGTAATGTACCCAACGCGGCAGGTCTGATTGCAGGTCTGGTTCAAGAGCCGAATCAGCCGAGACTTCGAGAAGCTCGATTGGGCAGTTGTGTGGCAACCAAATCTGCACGCGACGGGAATGATCGGTTGGCGGCAGGCTAAAGGTTGCGACCGAGTCTTCGCCTTCTATAAGAGACTCAATGGTTTCGCCGTTCCAAATGCGTCGGTCGCCATTGGTGTGACCGATGCTCTCTTCAAAACCTTCACACGTAACCGAGATCACCGATGGCCCTGCCTGCCAGCCGTCGGCCAGGTTGGCATCGCGAGTTGAGCGATAGCGAACGGTCAAAGTCGTTGCCTGGCTAAGTAAACAGAGTCTTGCCCCCGAGAGTCGCTCTGCCATCTTGCCCACGATTTCGGCATGGGCGTGCTGAGGATATGTCCATTCGGGCAGGCGGCTTAAGAAAACCCCTCGGCTTGCCGCACGCACCCATGAAATGCCTCGAGCGCTCTTGCGCACAAAATCTTCAAACTCAGACCTCATGGGCTAAGTGTATTTAATCCGAGTCAGTGAAGCGTGTTTTGCGATTCGACAAGGTGTTTATAAACACCATTCTTTTTGAGCAGTTCTGAGTGAGTGCCGCGCTCGACAATTTGTCCGCCATCGACCACCAGAATCTGGTCTGCGCTAACCACCGTTGAAAGCCTGTGGGCGATTGCGATTGTGGTTCGATTTGCCGTTGCTGCGTCGAGAGTTGCCTGAACAATGCGTTCCGAGTTGGTGTCCATCGCGCTGGTTGCCTCGTCGAGAATTACAACCGGCGGGTCTTTCAGCAGAACCCGAGCGATTGCTATTCGCTGCTTCTCGCCGCCACTGAGTCGGTAACCTCGCTCGCCAACCATGGTCTCGTACCCCTTTGGAAAGCTCATGATCACGTCGTGAATATTGGCGGCCTTGGCGGCTGCCTCGATTTCGGCCTGAGTTGCTTCTGGTTTTGCGTAGGCAAGATTTTCGCGAATCGTGTCATAAAAAAGATAGGTCTCTTGGTTGACGATTCCGATATTGGTGATCAGCTCATCCTGATCGAGTTCTCGAACATCTACCCCGGCAAATTCGATCGAACCCGAGGTTGTGTCATAAAAGCGAGGAAGCAGGTAGCTAATCGTGGTCTTTCCTGATCCCGATGCCCCGACGAGGGCAACATATTGCCCTTGC
>CAILJO010000143.1 GCA_903834635.1 uncultured Micrococcales bacterium
CCGATTTTGGGTGGCTTGCCGATTGGCACAGAACTGCCCGCACTAGCCGTGATCGCGGTGCCAGTTGTCTTGGCACTGTTCGCCACAGTGATGATCAAAAACCACACGAAAGAACTTCGCTTTCACTTTGCATCACCAATCTCGGCCGCACTGTCGCTCGGCATCGGAGTCGGTTTGGTGGCAGCTGTCGAGTCTGGTTTGCTGGCCTTGCTGACATCGGGGTCGCTTGGCCCTGGTCGCCTTCAGGTCGTTGGTGCAAACCCGTTCGTGTTGGCGGCAGTGGTCTTTGCCGAGGTCGCACCGGTGTCGGTGCTTGCCGCTTTCTATAGCGCACGCCCCGAAAAGGCAGCCCCGATTCCCGAATATCTCAAGCGATAAACTGGACTAATGCTGTCGGCTGTCGTGCTTATTTCTGGTGGTGGGTCAAACCTGCGAGCCATTCTCGACGCAACCAAAAACCCGATGTATCCGGTCAAGGTTCTTGCCGTCGGGGCAGACAAACCAGCCGATGGATTGGCTCACGCAGAGCTCTTTGGAATCTCCACCTTTGTTGTTGAGCCAGACCGCTTTGATTCTCGCGAGGCTTGGGCAAGGGTCCTGCTCTCAAACATTCAGCACTTTGAACCTGACCTAGTTGTGCTCGCTGGCTTCATGAAGATTCTGCCTGCCGACTTCGTCAAAGCTCTCAGCCCGCGATTGATCAATACGCATCCATCGCTTCTTCCAAATTTTCCCGGTGCCCACGCCGTGCGCGATGCAATCGCCGCGGGAGCAACTAGCACCGGTGTAACCATCCATGTTGTTGACGAAGGCGTTGACACCGGACCGCATCTTGCCCAAAGCGAGGTTGCGGTTTTGCCAGGCGAAACCGAGCACCAGTTGCACGAGCGAATCAAGGTCGTCGAACGCGACCTTTTGGTTAGTGTGCTGCAACAAATCGCCGAGCAAAAGATCACCCTCAACGCATAGTTCCAACCGAAAGGCTGTTCGTGGCAACTGCAAACCATGACCCAAATTCTTATCGTCACCGTGACCGCATCGAAGTTCGTCGCGCACTGATTTCGGTAAGCGACAAGACCGGGCTTATCGAGCTCGCGACCGCCCTCAACGAGCAGGGAATAGCGTTGGTTTCGACCGGCTCGACCGCCAAAACCATCGCCGATGCCGGCATTGCTGTCACCGAGGTATCGCAGGTCACCGGGTTTCCTGAGTCGCTCGACGGCCGCGTAAAGACCCTGCACCCCAAGATTCACGGTGGTCTGCTAGCCGACATGCGTCTGCAGGATCACGAAGACCAGCTCGGCGAGCTTGGTATCGAAGCCTTTCAGTTGGTCGTCGTAAACCTTTATCCTTTCGTGCAGACCGTCGCATCGGGAGCAAAGGGTGAAGCAGTCGTCGAGCAAATCGACATTGGTGGCCCTGCGATGGTTCGCGCCTCGGCAAAGAACCACGCCAACGTGGCCATCGTCGTTGACCCAGCTCGATATGGCGACATCATCACTGCGGTTCAGTCGGGTGGCACCACCCTGGCTCAGCGTCGCGAACTCGCAGCCACCGCTTTTGCTCACACTGCACGTTATGACTCGGCGGTAGCCAACTGGTTTGCCAACGAGTTGCAAAACGAGTGGCGTCGCGATGCCGGCCAAGATGCCAACAATGAGACGAAGAACCCGGGCTTTAGCGAGAGCATCGAAGTAATCGCCGATTTGTCGAAGGTTCTTCGCTACGGCGAAAACTCGCACCAGGCTGCCGCGCTCTATGCTCGCACCGGCGAAGACGCTGTGGCAGGAATCGCTCAGGCTCGCCTGTTGAGCGGCAAAGAGATGTCATACAACAACTACGTCGACGCCGATGCAGCACTTCGCGCAGCGTTTGACCACACCGAGCCGGCAGTCGCGATCATCAAGCACGCC
>CAILJO010000144.1 GCA_903834635.1 uncultured Micrococcales bacterium
ACTGTCAAAACTAAGGTCTGCTTCCCAACAATGCAAATCGCGCGTAATTGTATACTGCTGCTCTCTTAAGCCCCTCTTTAGAGTAGGGTCGTGCCCAATATTCTTGCTCTGATAAAGGCTGAATTTCCATTTGGGTTAATCCTGATGGCACTTTGACGACTGAGGTTTATGGGTCGCCGGTTCGTGTTCGTGATGTTGCGGGCAGGTTTGGTTGGCGTGATTTGGATTTCACGTTGGTGTTCGCTTCTGATGGTTCTGTTGTTGCTCGTTCGGGTTTGCTGCCTTTGCGGATTTCTGGGGGTGGGTCTGCGGCTGAGGTTGCCTCTAGCGGTTTGGTTTCTGTGTCTTCGGGTGTTGATGTTTTTGGTTTTGGTTGGGCGGGTGGTTTGCCGAAACCGGTTTTGCTAGGGAGGTATAACGGCAATTTCGGGAAGCACCTAAAATCCAGCCGTTTCACAACCCTGAATATCTCTAACTGGAGTCCACGCCTGAACGACAAGTACATGCGCCTAGTCATGTCCAGCGGGCTTAGGATAATCACGCTGGATAATCCCCACAGTTCAGCGCACAAAAACAGTGTGTTTGAAGCCGAAATGAAGTTACTTCGAGATCATGGATACAAGATCGTGCGGGTGAACTCTTACTTGTGGGAATGGAGGAAGTGAACTATGGTCCAAAGAACCTATGATGACCTAGTGAGGGATTATTTGATTTGGGATCTACGTTGGTTGAAACTTTATGGTCTCACACTTGATAACGGCATTTGGTCGAACGGCGTTTTTTCGCTTGAAATAATTTTTGATGTGCGAGACAGAGTAGTTTTGGCTATTGTCGACGAAATTAGTACCAGTGAACTCGTTAGCGTTGTTGATGGCATCGAAGTGTTGGCGAATCCGGGGTTACGAAATCAAGTACCGAACATTTACATAGCTCTGGGTGGTTCAGCACATGAGGTTCTCTTGGTCGATGCGCGCGTCAATAACAGCGAGCAAGTCATTGAAGCCCTTAGGAGTTACGGCAAAATGCTATCTATGATTTTGCCCAAACTTTTGAATGAGAAGAAATTCAAATCGCTCATGCGAAAGACGCAGCAGTGTGGCACTAGTGCTCTGACTTGGCTTTGAGTCCCTCGGTAAACAACATGGAACTTAAATTATTTACCGCCAATACTGCTCAAGAAGTTCCTGACGGAACGTTCAAAATTCAATGTCAAGGAGCTACATTGACTTGCGACTTCTTTTTCCATCCCATCAGGTCTCGTTTTTACCTGTTCGTGAAGCTAGACACGCCTGATGGCCCACTAGTGATTGATGGATTGGGACTTACTTACTTTCTGGGGTATGGGGCGCATGAACGTGAGCTCTTGAGGTCTAGTATTACAACCCCTAACTCGCGATTGGAAGCTTTGAAAATTGCCAAGGACCTTTGCGAGAGGCTGAGTCAAGTGACTTGGTCGCTGGAGAAGATGACCAGGATTTTCAGGAGACTTGCTGGCAGTGCACAAGTGTATTAGTGTCAGCCGGCTGTCCTCGTGGTTGCGCAAGTCAGAAAACGAATGCGACTTCGTCGAAGGCTCAGCAGCTCGCTAAGACTAGTTTTAAAGAGAAACCCCGTCACGTTGTGGCGGGGTTTCTCTTTTTTGGAAGTAGGCTTTCAATAACGATTTGGGGGTACTGATTTTGAAGCGTTTAGGCAGGTTTTTGTAGCGGTTTTTCTACAAGCATTCAATGGGCGACGGCGGGAAACTGATAGTTAATCTAGAGCGGTTACTGAATGGCGGCGGCAAGTTTTTCGAAAAGCTTTTTGAGTTTTTGGATAAAAATCCTTAGGGTCCGGTTAGGCGATTTACAGTCTGGGAGAACTGAAGATGATTGAACTGCCATCTGACGTCAGCACCCTGCTCGATAAGCTCGACTCGATAGCCGAGCACGACACCGCCCAGCGCGTTCGCTCGGCTTTTGAAACCCTCTTCAGCGATGCAATGACTCGCCTCGAGGATGGCAGCATCTTTGTGGCAACCGGCGATATTCCGGCGATGTGGATTCGCGACTCAACCTGGCAGCTTCGCCCGCTGCTCGCGGCAACCGGCAAGACGGGGGAGTCGGAGCGCATCATCGCGGCCGTGTCTCAGCGTCAGGCAAAGTATCTGATGATCGACCCCTATGCCAACGCCTTCAACGCCGCCCCAAACTCAAACCGCTGGCACAAGGACTTTGCCGACCAGAGCCCATGGGTTTTTGAGCGCAAGTTTGAGCTCGACTCGATCGCCGCCTTCTTCGACCTTGCCCTGAGGCTCTATCGTGTGACAGGTTTTGCCGAGCACCTCGATCAGGTTTTCTGGCTGGCCGCCGAGAACTGCCTCGACCTGCTCGAACGCGAGATCGACCACGACCCAGACAGCTATCGTTTTGTGCGCGCCGGCAACCCAGAGCACGATCAGCTTTCGCACAACGGCTTTGGTGCTCCGTTTGCCAACACCGGCATGATTTGGTCAGCGTTCAGACCCAGCGACGATGCCTGCCGGCTGCCATTCTTGCTACCCGCTAACGCCCACCTCGCGGTGACACTTGAGTGGCTCGCCGATGCGGCGGATCAGTTCGACCGCAAGCCACTCGCCAAACGCGCCGACCGACTGGCCCGCACCATCCGTCGAGCAATCAAAAAGTACGGCACCGTCGGCAAGGGCCCCGAAAAGCGTTATGCCTATGAGGTTGATGGTCTTGGCGGTGCGCTCGAGTGGGACGACCCGAATGTGCCGAGCCTGCTAGCACTGCCTTACCTGGGTTGGTGTGGCTTTGGCGATCGCCTCTATCAGCAGACGCGCCAGTGGATTCTGAGTTGGCGCAACCCGATGTTTGTGCAGGGTGAATTCGCCAACGGGCTCTCGAGCATCCACACCCCGCCCAACAATATCTGGCCGCTAGCGATCGCGATTCAGGGCCTGACCGCCTGGAGCTTTGAAGAAGCCGAGTCGTGCTTGCAACTGCTCGAGAGCATTGACAATGGCACAGGTCGCAACCACGAGTCGGTCAACGCCGATGACCCGTCGGATTTCACGCGCCCATGGTTCAGCTGGGCCGACATGACCTATGCGCACCTAGCGTTGCGCGTTTATCGCCTGTCGGATCGCGCCGACTAAAACCTAGTCTTCTTGGTGCACAACAGGTGCCGGGTGAACACGCAACAGCATGATCAGACCGACGCCGAGAACAACCATGATTCCCAAGATGCCAAAGATGGCGGTCTTGGCGAATCCGGCAGCCGCAGCCAAGGTCAGCGAAAGCGACCAAAGGGTTGG
>CAILJO010000145.1 GCA_903834635.1 uncultured Micrococcales bacterium
GTAAACCGATGCCTGTTTGCGGTGCACAACTCCGAAACCATCGCTAACAAATAACTCGCCAAACTCGGCAAGTTTTGCGGCGAAGGCTCGACGTTCAACTTCATCTTTAGAAGTCTCGCCAGCGTTGAAGCGCAGGTTCTCTAGCACTACAACTCCCCCACGATCTAACGCCTTGACAGCGCCATTGGCTTGGGTTCCGACTGTGTCTGCAGCAAAAAGCACTGGCTGACCCAGAAGCTCACTCAGGCGTGCGGCAGCGGGTTCAAGTGAGTAGCGCTCATCTGGCTCTCCATCTGGGCGTCCAAGGTGCGAGATCACAATGACCTTCGCCCCTTGGTCGACCAAATACTTGATGGTCGGAACTGAGGCTACGATTCGACCATCATCCGTGATGGTTTTGCCATCCAGAGGAACATTTAGGTCGCAACGAATGATGACACGCTTGCCATCTAATGACTGAATCTCAGATAGCTTGCGCAACTGTTCGCTTCCTTGTGTTGTTTAGCTTTAGAGCTTTGAAGCAACGAGCTCGGTGAGCTCAACAAGTCGGTTTGAGTAACCCCACTCGTTGTCATACCAAGACGAAATCTTCACAGTGGTTCCACCGATTACCTTGACCAGGCCTGCGTCGAAGATCGACGAGTGTGGGTCGGTGACGATGTCGCTAGAGACGATTTCATCTTCGGTGTAAAGCAGGATTCCCTTGAGCGGGCCTGACTCTGCGGCAGCCTTGTAAGCAGCCTTGATTTCGTCAACAGTGACCTCGCGCTTGGACACAACAGTCAGGTCGGTGATTGAACCAGTTGGCACTGGCACACGAAGGGCAAAGCCGTCTAGCTTTCCGTTTAGTTCAGGAAGAACTAGGCCGATTGCCTTTGCTGCACCAGTAGAAGAAGGAACTATGTTAATGGCAGCCGCGCGAGCACGACGAAGGTCGCTGTGTGGGCCATCCTGGAGGTTCTGGTCGGCAGTATAGGCGTGAACGGTGGTCATCAGACCGTTTACGATACCGAAGTTGTCGTTAAACACCTTTGCCAGAGGTGCAAGACAGTTGGTCGTGCACGACGCGTTCGAGATGATGTGGTGGTTCGCTGGGTCGTAGAGGTGGTCGTTGACACCTAGAACAAATGTCGCTACATCGCCGGTTGCAGGTGCCGAAATAAGTACTTTCTTGGCGCCAGCATCGATGTGCTTTTTGGCGTCTTCTGCACTGGTGAAACGGCCAGTCGACTCAATAACGATGTCAACGCCTAGCTCACCCCATGGAAGATTTGCTGGGTCGCGCTCGGCAAGGACCTTGATTGGCTTGCCGTCGACGATGATGTTCTGGCCGTCCACAGTCACGTGCTGGGCGATACGGCCGGTCACTGAGTCGTACTTCAATAGGTGAGCCAAGGCCTTTGGGTCGCTCAGGTCGTTGACGGCAACGATCTCCAAGTCGGTTCCCTTTGCAAGCTCTGCGCGAAGGTAGTTACGTCCGATACGACCGAAGCCGTTGATGCCAACACGAGTAGCCATCAGTTCTCTCCCAGGGGGTTGAGCGCCACAAAACGGCGCGATTTCGAAATGTTTTTAGTGAATATGCCGCGCATCGTTGAGAGCAAATACTGCTATCAGACTAGCAGCAGACCAGAGGTTTTGCTGCGAGCAGCCTCGAAACGAGCCATGATGTCTGGCCACGAAACGATGTTCCAGAAGGCCTTCACATACTCTGCCTTAACGTTCTGGTAGTCAAGGTAGAAAGCGTGCTCCCACATGTCGAGCATCAGCAGTGGAATGCTAGCTGGAGCAAGGTTTCCTTGGTGGTCATAAAGCTGCTCGATGATGAGCTTTTGGCCCAGCACGTCCCAAGCAAGAATCGACCAGCCCGAGCCCTGAATGCCAAGTGCTGACGCCGTGAAGTGGGCTCGGAACCCATCGAATGATCCAAAGAACTCGTCGATGGCGGCTGCAAGCTCACCAACTGGCTTGTCGCCACCTTCAGGAGAAAGGTTGCGCCAAAAAACTGTGTGGTTTACGTGACCGGCGAGGTTGAACGCGAGGTCCTTTTGCAGTTTGTTGACCCAAGTCAGGTCGTTTTTCTCGCGAGCCTCGGCGAGAAGATCTAGAGCGGCGTTTGCACCGTTGACGTATGCCAGATGGTGCTTATCGTGGTGTAGTTCCATGATGCGGCCCGAGATGTTTGGCTCGAGTGCCCCGTAGTCGTATCCCAGGTCTGGAAGTGTGTAGTTGCTCATGATTTCTCCTTCAGGTCTATCTTGTCAAAAGTGCGATTGATAGTTGGTTATTCCTCATCAGGCAAGAACGCGTCGGTCGCGGGTATGCCTAAATCTTCTGCGCGCTTGTCAGCCATGGCCAAAAGGCGTCTGATTCGGCCAGCAATCGCGTCTTTCGTCATCGGTGGGTCGCTAAGGTGCCCTAATTCGTCGAGGCTTGCTTGCTTGTGCTCAAGACGCAGGCGCCCGGCGTAGGCAAGGTGCTCGGGAATGTCATCACCTAGTATTTCGAGGGCACGCTCCACTCTCGCACCTGCTGCAACGGCAGCCTGAGCGCTTCGTCGAAGATTGGCATCATCGAAGTTTGCCAGTCGGTTTGCAGTCGCCCTAACTTCTCGACGCAGGCGCATCTCTTCCCATCGCAAGACCTGACTGTGGGCACCCATGTGGGTCAGCATCGCTGCGATGGCTTCGCCTTCGCGAACTACCACTCGATGAACGCCGCGAACCTCGCGTGCCTTGGCGATGATGTTCAGTCGTCTAGCAACGCCAACTAAAGCCATGGCAGCCTCGTTGCCCGGTGCGGTGACTTCAAGCGCTGCCGAACGTCCAGGGTCGGTTAGTGATCCGTGAGACAAAAAAGCACCTCGCCAAACGGCCTGAGCTTCTTCGATTGAACCGGCCACCAGTGCTGCCGGAAGTCCTCGAACTGGGCGACCGCGGGTATCTAGCAAACCGGTCTGCCTCGCCAGGGCCTCGCCTTGATCGGTAACGCGAACCTGATACTTGCTGCTTCTTCTAATTCCGCCCGCAGAGATGACTAAGAGTTCGCTCTTGATTCCATACAGCTCCGCTAGGTCTTTGCTTAGGCGTCGTGCTATCTGTGAGCTATCTAGCTCAACCTCGATCACGATACGTCCCGAAATAAGGTGCAGTCCACCACTGAATCGCAAAATGGTAGCAAGTTCTGCAATTCGAACGGCTTTTTTCGTAACTTCTATGCGAGCCAGCTCGTCTTTGACTTCTGAGGTTAGCGCCATCGCTATTCCTTTCCTAAATCACGGTGTTTAATGCTTACAGCCACATCAGGCACGTCGCCGAGCATGGCCGCTATTTTTCGTGACACAGCTACAGAGCGGTGTTTTCCGCCTGTACAACCAACAGCGATGGTTGCATAGCGCTTGTTTTCTTGCATGTACCCGCGAATCACAGGTTGCAACGCTGCGACATAATTCTGGATGAACTCGTCGGCTCCCGGTTGCCCAAGAACAAAGTCAGAAACCGGCTGGTCTTCTCCATTGAAGGGTCTCAACTCTTCGTCCCAGAACGGGTTGGGCAAGAACCTTACGTCTGCAACGTGATCGGCATCCGACGGAATGCCGTGCTTAAAGCCGAAAGACATAACTGTGATTGAAAGTTTTCGTGACAGGTCCAAAGAAAAACCATCACTGATCTTGGTCGAAAGCTGGTGAATGTTTAGATCGCTCGTGTCGATGATCACATCCGCTTGCTCTCTCAGGTTAATCAAACGAGAACGCTCGAGAGTGATTCCATCCGTGATGGTGCCATTTCCTTGAAGAGGGTGCGGACGCCTAACCGATTCAAATCGCTTTACCAAGGCAGCGTCTGTGGCTTCAAGGTAGAGGATTCTGAGATTGATGTTTTTAGCCCGAAGGGTTTGCAGGTGCTCGGTAAGCTCACCGAACACTTCGCCACCTCTGGCGTCCACGCAAACGGCGAGCCTTGGTAGTGGTGTCTCAGCAAGACTGAACAAGTCTGCAATCGGCGCAAGCATTTGTGGGGGCAAGTTATCAACAACGTACCAGCCGAGATCTTCAAGAGCGTTACCAACTGTGGAACGCCCAGCACCAGACATGCCAGTAACCACCAGCAGTTCGTGTTTGCGCTCGTTCACAAGTCCCCTTTTATAAGATCGTCGCTAGTCTACTCCTGTGCGACACGCCCGAGCGTTGGTTTTTGTCTACAGCTCTTGATCTCCGAGTTGACGCCTAATTTCGACGGCCAAAATTGGGCCGATACCGGCGACATCTGAAATCTCTTCTGCGGTGGCCTGGCGCAACCTCTTGGCCGACCCGAAATGTTTCAATAGCGCGTTCACTCTCTTTTCGCCGAGCCCCGAAACCTCAGAAAGTGAACTCGCGATACTTGATTTGCGCTTTGTCCTTTGAAAAGTAATGGCAAAACGGTGCGCTTCATCACGGATGCGCTGCAGCAGAAAAAGTTCATCGCTGGCTCTCGGCAAGATCACCGGAAACGGATCATGCGGACGCCAAACTTCTTCAAGCCTTTTGGCAATGCCAACCACGGTCAAGCCTTTGACACCAGAATCGTCGATTGCTCTTTGGGCGGCATTGACCTGAGGTTGGCCACCATCGACAACTAAAAGCGAAGGGCGATAGGCGAACTTATTGATTCCTTCCGCGTTAACGGCATCGGGGTCTGGTTCAACCAAATATTTGAGCCTGCGGCTCAATACCTGATAGATCGAGTCGGTGTCGTCGGTCGTCTCTGCGATAGAGAATCTTCTGTAATGGTCCTTCTTGGGCAGACCATCTTCAAAAACGACCATGGAACCAACGACGTTCGTTCCTTGAAGATGAGAAATGTCGAAGCATTCGATGCGCAACGGTGCATTATCGAGATCGAGGGCGTTTTGAAGGCCGCTAAGTGCGTCGGCACGAGCCGTGAAGTCGCTTGACCTTCTGTTTTTATAAAGCATTAGCGCGTGTTTGGCGTTGGTAAACGCAGTTTTTGCAAGTGCGCTCTTGTCGCCGCGGGCAGGAACACGAAGATCAACCTTTGAACCCCGCCCCTCGCTTAGCCATCTGGCAAGCGCAACTGCATCCTCGGGAAGCTCTGGTACCAGAACCTCACGGGGACTGTCGGCATCAGCCTGCGAATAGGTGTTCTGGATGATGTATTCAACAACTTCAGATAGGTCGCGTTGCATTTCTTTGTCGACAACCCAACCCCTCACACCACGGATGCGTCCACCGCGAACCTTAAACATCGATATGGCTGCCGCGAGCTCGTCATCAGCGATGCCAAAAACGTCGGCGTCTGTTTGGTCTGTGAAGACAATGGTGCTCTTCTCAAGCACTGTTTCTAGGGCATCGACGCCGTCACGCAGTTGAGCAGCCAGCTCGTATTGTTCTGTCTCAGAGGCGGCAAACATGCGTTTTCTGAGCGCTTCGATGTGCTCTGTGTCTCCCCCAGCCATGAAGTCAACAAAGTTCTTTGCGATTTGCTTATGTTCGGAAACGTCGACCCTTTTTACGCATGGCGCTGCACACTTGCCGATGTCTCCGAGAAGGCAAGCGCGATTGCTTGACTTCGCCCTCTGGAAAACACCGCTTGAGCAAGAGCGAACAGGATAAACCTTCAGAAGGGTGTCTAGAGTCTCACGAACAGCCCAAGCATTTGTGTAGGGGCCAAAGTACCTCACACCCTTCATTTCGCGATTGCGGGTGATGAAGGCTCTTGGTACCTCGTCGCCGATTGAAACGGCTAGGTAGGGGTATGACTTGTCATCCTTGAAAACTACGTTGTAGGGCGGATCGAACTCTTTAATCCATTGAAACTCGAGTTGAAGTGCCTCGTACTCCGATTTAACGATGGTCCACTGAACCTCAGAAGCTCGAGTGACCATTCTTCTAGTTCGCTCATGAAGTGAGTCAAGTGGAGCAAAATATGAAGACAACCTGGCGCGCAGGTTTTTAGCTTTGCCAACGTAGAGCACGCGGCCATCGGCGTCGAGCCAGCGATAGACACCGGGATTTGTGGGTATCTCCCCTGTCTTTGGTCGCCAGGCTAAATCTTGGGCCATTGAACTACTTTGAAGCCAGAATCTCAGCCAAGAATTGGCCTGTATAAGACTGGCTCATCTTCGCAACTTGCTCGGGCGTGCCCTCTGCGATGACTTCACCACCGCGAGAACCGCCCTCTGGACCCATGTCGATAAGCCAGTCGGCTGACTTGATGACGTCCAAGTTGTGCTCAATTACGATAACCGAGTTGCCCTTGTCTACTAGAGAGTTCAAAACCAACAGAAGTTTTCGAACGTCCTCGAAGTGAAGACCGGTGGTTGGTTCGTCGAGCACATAAATGCTTCGCCCCGTGCTTCGGCGCTGCAGTTCGGTTGCCAACTTGACTCGTTGGGCTTCGCCACCCGACAGGGTTGTTGCACTCTGGCCCAAGCGAACATAACCGAGTCCGACTTCGACAAGTGTTTCTAGGTATCTAGCAATTTTGGTTATCGGCGCGAAGAATTCGGCAGCCTCCGCGATTGGCATCTCGAGTACTTCGGCAATGTTTTTGCCCTTGTATTTAATTTGAAGAGTCTCGCGGTTGTACCTAGCACCGTGACAGACTTCACAGGCGACATATACGTCTGGCAAGAAGTTCATTTCGATGCGAATGGTTCCATCTCCACTGCAAGACTCGCAGCGCCCGCCCTTTACGTTGAATGAGAATCGGCCCTGCAGGTATCCCCTAGCCTTTGACTCTTGGGTGTCTGCGAACAGCGAGCGGATGTGATCGAATACGCCTGTGTAGGTTGCGGGATTCGAGCGAGGTGTTCGCCCGATGGGGTTTTGGTCAACGTGAATCACCTTGTCTAGGTGTTCAAGACCCTCGACTCGAGTGTGTTTTCCGGCAATAACCTTTGCCCCGTTTAGTTGGTTGGACAGCACCGCAAACAGCACATCGTTCACCAGACTTGATTTTCCGGACCCACTCACTCCAGTCACAGCGGTGAAAACACCAAGGGGAAATACTGCCGAAACATCCTTGAGGTTGTTCTCTTTTGCACCGACAACCTTGATGAGACGATCCTTATTGATCGCTCGTCGCTTTGATGGCACCTCAATCTTCATTTTGCCGCTCACGTATTGGCCCGTAATCGACTTTTCGTTTTTCAGCAAATCTTTGTATGTACCGCTGTGAACGACCTCACCACCATGAACACCAGCGCCAGGACCGATGTCTACAATCCAGTCGGCAGTTCTCATAGTGTCTTCGTCGTGTTCGACAACGATGAGGGTATTGCCTAAGTCACGAAGCTTTACCAAAGTATCAATGAGTCTGCGATTGTCTCGTTGGTGAAGACCAATGCTTGGCTCATCGAGAACGTACAAAACTCCTGTTAGTCCCGAGCCGATTTGGGTTGCTAGACGAATTCGCTGCGCCTCGCCTCCCGACAGAGATCCGGCGACTCGTTCGAGGCTCAGATAATCGAGCCCAACCGCCATCAAGAAATCAAGCCTCGCGCGAATCTCACGAAGCACCTGTGCAGCAATCTTCGCGTCTCGTTCACCGAGTTCCATCTCGGCAAAGAAACGAACCGACTCACCTAGGCTCAGTGCTGCCACATCGGCGATGCTCTTGCCTTCGATCTTTACAGCCAAAACCTCGGCTTTAAGGCGAGTTCCGTTACAACCAGGGCAAGGAATTTCACGCAGAAATCCGGCCCACTTTTCTCGCGCGTACTCGCTCTCAGTCTCTGCCCACTTTCGTTCTACGTAAGGCAAGACACCTTCAAAACCAGTCTTATAAGTTAGCTCTCGCCCGAAGCGGTTCTTCCAACGGACCTTAATTTCGAAGTTGTTGCCAAAAAGGATGCAGTCTTGTATTTCTTCAGAAAGGTCGGCCCAAGGGGTATCCAGGCTAAAACCTAACTCCTCTGAAAGAGAGACTAGCGGGCGCGACAGATAGTTCATCAGACCCTTGCCTTGGAATGACCATGGCAGGAGAACACCCTGGTTTATGCTCGCCTGCGGGTCACCAAGAACCAAATCCGGGTCGACGGCCATTTTGGTGCCGAGTCCAGAACATTCTGAGCAAGCTCCAAAAGGTGCGTTGAATGAGAACGTGCGCGGTTCAATTTCAGTCAGTGTGAGTTGGTGCTCGTTTGGGCAGGACATCTTTTCACTGAAGACGCGTTTGGCCCCATCGCCCTTGATGTCAACTAGATCTAGGACAATTCGCCCGCCAGCCAGCTTTAGAGCGGTTTCGACCGAGTCGGTGAGTCGACCGATAATGTCAGCCTTTGAAACGAGTCGGTCAACGACTACCGAAATGTCGTGCTTGAAGGTTTTTTTCAATGGTTGAGCCTCTGAAAGCTGTACCACTTCACCGTCGATTACCGCTCTGGCGTAGCCTTGAGCGCTAAGGTCCTTCAGGAGATCTACGAACTCACCCTTTTTTGCTGAACAATCTCAGCGAGAATTTGGAACCGTGTGCCTTCTTGAAGCTCGAGAATTTGATCAACGATTTGCTGTGGAGTCTGTTTGACGATTTTCTCGCCACATTCAGCGCAAAAGGGAACTCCAATGCGCGCCCACAGCAAACGCAGGTAGTCGTGAATCTCAGTGATAGTGCCTACGGTCGACCGAGGATTTCGATTCGTTGATTTTTGATCAATGGAAACCGCTGGGCTAAGGCCTTCTATGAAATCGACATCTGGTCGATCTACTTGTCCAAGAAATTGGCGCGCGTAAGCGCTCAGCGACTCGACATACCTGCGCTGACCTTCGGCGAAGATCGTGTCAAAGGCCAGCGAAGATTTTCCCGAACCGCTTAACCCGGTGAAAACGACCAGCGAGTCGCGGGGAATCTCAAGGTTGAGGTTCTTCAAATTGTGCACGCGCGCTCCGCGTACAGAGAGTTTGTTATCTAAAGGTCCAGCCACTCAGCAAGTTTAACTCGCTATGCGTGCCCAGCCTTCTCCATCTGGCGTAGTTCGTGCTTAAGTTCGCTAATTTCGTCACGAATTCGAGCTGCGAGCTCAAATTGCAACTCCGCCGCAGCATTCTTCATTTGAGCATCGAGATCGATGATTAATCCCATGATTTGGTCGTAAGCCATTCCAGCAATACCTTTGCGGCCGCGCATTGGAATCGCGGTCTTTCCGTCTTTGCTGCGTTTTCCCTTCGAAGCTTCAATGAGGGCAGCAGTATCTTCTTCCTCACGCAGAATCTGATCTGTGATGTCAGCAATCTTCTTGCGAAGTGGTTGTGGATCTACACCGCGTTCAAGGTTGTAGGCGACTTGCTTGGCACGGCGACGGTCGGTTTCGTCGATTGCCTTTGCCATTGCATCGGTGACATTGTCGGCATACATGTGCACTTCACCGTTAACGTTTCTCGCTGCTCGACCAATAGTTTGAATTAATGAAGTTGCCGACCTTAGGAACCCCTGCTTGTCAGCATCGAGGATTGATACAAGTGATACCTCAGGCAAGTCGAGACCTTCTCTTAGCAGGTTGATGCCGACGAGAACGTCATACACACCGCTTCTAAGCTCACGCAAAAGCTCAACACGTCTCAAAGTGTCTACGTCCGAGTGCAGATAGCGAACACGAACGCCTGCCTCGGTCAAAAAGTCCGTCAACTCTTCAGACATCTTCTTGGTCAAGGTCGTAACGAGAACGCGTTCGTCCTTAGCTGCGCGCACGCGAATCTCTTCAAGAAGATCATCGATCTGGCCCTTGGTTGGCTTGATGACAATCTTTGGATCGATCAAACCGGTTGGGCGAATGATCTGTTCGACCACTCCAGCACCTAAACCAAGCTCATATTTTCCTGGCGTTGCCGATAGGTAGACCGTTTGTCCAACTCTCTCCTGAAACTCGTCCCACCGAAGCGGTCGATTATCTAGTGCCGATGGAAGTCTGAAACCATGCTCGACGAGTGTTCTCTTTCTGCTTGAGTCGCCTTCGAACATTGCTCCGATTTGCGGCACCGTGACGTGGGATTCGTCGATAACAGTCAAAAAATCATCGGGAAAATAGTCGAGCAGACATGATGGCGAACTGCCTGGCTCACGACCATCGATGTGTCTTGAGTAGTTTTCGATTCCTGAACAGAACCCAAGTTCACGAATCATCTCTAGATCAAATGTGGTTCGCATTTTCAAGCGTTGAGCCTCGAGCAGCTTTCCCTGTCCTTCGAGTTCCTTCAAGCGCCACTGAAGTTCCTCTTCGATGCTTTCCATGGCCGCCGCCATTCTCTCAACCGGCGCTACATAGTAAGAGGCGGGAAAAATCGCCACTGCATCTTCTTGTTTTTGGATTTCACCGGTTAGAGGAGAAAGTGAATACAGGGCTTCGATCTCGTCACCGAAAAATTCAATGCGCGTGGCTAGATCGTCATAGACCGGAATGATCTCGATAGTGTCGCCTTTTACTCTGAAGTTTCCACGCGAAAAATCGATGTCATTGCGTTTGTATTGAATGTCGACGAGCTTTCTGATCAACTCGTCGCGGTCCATTCTTTGACCGACTTGAAGCGCAATTGCTTGATTCAAGTACTCTGCAGGCGCACCAAGTCCGTAGATACAAGAAACGGTGCTGACTACGACGACATCTCGGCGAGACAAGAGGCTCATAGTCGCCTTGTATCTAAGTCTTTCTACCTCTTCGTTGATGCTTGAGTCTTTTTCTATGAACGTGTCAGACTGCGGCACGTATGCCTCGGGCTGGTAGTAGTCATAGTAAGAAACGAAGTATTCGACAGCGTTATTAGGTAGCAGCTCTCTAAATTCATTGACCAGCTGAGCCGCAAGTGTTTTGTTATGCGCCAAAACCAATGTTGGCCTTTGGACCGCCTCGATTAGCCAGGCGGTAGTTGCTGACTTTCCCGTTCCGGTTGCCCCCAGCAAGACAACGTCACGCTCACCGTTGTTTATGCGCTCAGCCAAGTCGGCTATAGCCGTGGGCTGATCGCCACTTGGAGTGAATTCGCTAATCACCTCGAATGGAGACACTGAGCGCGTTGGTTCCATCTCAGACATCTCTCTTTTGGGTGGCACGTCGCTGTATAACGTGCCAAAGGGCGTCAACATCGTCAATCATTTGCCCAAAGCTCTGGTTGGAGTTCAAGATAACATCGGCTCGGTTCGCTCTCTGAGCAGCAGTTGCCTGCGACGCGATTCTGTCTAGGGCCTGCTGAGACGACATTCCTCGAGATTTGACCATGCGTTCAACTTGAGTGTTTAGAGGCGCTTCAACCGTGATGATGAAGTCAAATGGAAGGTCCACTCCCGCTTCGACAAGCAGGGGCACGGTGTAGACCACTATTGCATCCTCAGGCTGTGATAGCACTGCCTGGCTGGCAAGGTTTCGGACAATTGGGTGAACTATCGACTCCAGAGTTACTCGTTTTGAGGGTTCCTTGAAAACGATGTCGGCAAGCGCCTGCCGGTTTAGATCCCCCTCTGGGTTCAACACATCCTTGCCAAATGCGTCAACAACTTTCAGCAATCCCTGTGAGCCTTTTTCTACAGCTTGTCTAGCCAACACGTCGGCGTCGATTTGAACAGCACCAAGCTGCACCAGCCGCTCAGCAACTGTTGTTTTTCCGGCTGCGATGCCACCGGTAAGGCCTATTAGAAACACGACTTAAGCCTATCCGTTGAAAAGAAGAAGGGGCCGGACCAAAGTCCGACCCCTTCTGAGTTTTGCTTTACTCTGCGCTCTTCAACTTGTCGCGAAGGGCCGCGAGCGATTCGTCGGCGGCTAGAGTGCCACCTTCGTTGCTCTCGCTGGAGTAAGAAGCGCCTGCTGGAGCTTCTGCAGGGGTGTCTGGAAGTTTTGCCGCTGCCTCGTTGGCAACTGCAACCTGACGCTTGTGCTCTTCCCAACGGGCGTGAGCTTCTGCGTATTCCTTCTCCCACTTGGCACGAGCCTCTTCGAAGCCTGGCTTCCATTCGCTGGTTGCAGCGTCGAAGCCCTCAGGGTACTTGTACTGTCCCTTGTCGTCGTACTCTGCGGCCATTCCGTAGAGTGCCGGGTTAAAGTCGGTGCCAGTTGGGTCGACTTCTTCGTTAGCCTGCTTAAGAGACAACGAAATGCGACGACGCTCTAGATCGATGTCGATCACCTTAACAAAGACGTCTTGGTTTACAGCCACAACCTGCTCGGCAAGCTCAATGTGCTTGCTCGATAGTTCGCTGATGTGAACTAGACCTTCGATGCCATCTGCAACTCGAACGAATGCACCGAAAGGAACCAGCTTGGTGACCTTTCCGGGTGCGTACTGACCGATTGCGTGAGTGCGAGCGAATACCTGCCATGGGTCTTCCTGAGTTGCCTTGAGCGAAAGCGAAACACGCTCACGGTCTGAATCAACTTCAAGAACCTCAACGGTCACTTCTTGGCCGATTTCTACAACTTCAGACGCGTGCTCGATGTGCTTCCAAGAAAGCTCCGATACGTGAACAAGACCGTCGACGCCACCGAGGTCGATGAACGCACCAAAGTTGACGATGGACGATACAACACCGGTGCGGATTTGGCCCTTGGCTAGATCGGCAAGGAAGGTGCTACGGTTCGCCGATTGGCTCTCTTCGAGCAGTGCACGACGTGAAAGAACAACGTTGTTGCGGTTCTTGTCGAGTTCAAGAATCTTAGCTTCAACCTTTTGTCCCAGGTATGGACCAAGGTCGCGTACGCGACGAAGCTCGATAAGTGAAGCAGGAAGGAATCCTCGGAGACCGATGTCAACGATGAGACCACCCTTGACGACTTCGATGACGGTACCGGTAACGGTGCCATCTGCGTCGCGGACCTTTTCCACGTCGCCCCATGCACGCTCGTACTGTGCGCGCTTCTTTGAAAGGATTAGGCGACCTTCTTTGTCTTCCTTCTGAAGGACAAGAGCCTCAACGGTGTCGCCAACTGAAACGATCTCTGATGGATCTGCGTCGTGGCGGATTGAAAGTTCACGGGAAGGAATTACACCTTCGGTTTTGTAGCCTACGTCGAGTAGAACCTCGTCGCGGTCGATCTTTACGACGATACCTTCGATGAGGTCGCCGTCGTTGAAGAACTTTAGGGTCTTTTCAACTGCAGCCAAAAAGTCTTCAGCAGAGCCAATGTCATTGATTGCGATCTGCTTAGTGGTGCTATTGGTCATATTTAGTTTGCTCTCGTATGGACATACTCGGGCCGCGGCGCATTCGATTTCATTGAATTCGGATTTCACCACGACAGTGGATATTTAATTGCACTCTTGTGCTCTATAAGCCTAGCGCTGATTTGGCACAGATGCTAGCGCAAAAGCCTAGTGACCAGCCTTATCCCAACTCGTTCCAACGCCCAAATGGACCTCCAATGGGACACTTAGCTCAACAACGTTTGCCATGTGTTGCACGACCATTGTTTTTAGCGCTTCGAGCTCACCTGGAGCAACCTCGAATACGAGTTCGTCGTGCACCTGCAACAGCATTCGACTCTTCAGACCAGCATCGATCATGGCGTGGTCGATGCGAACCATAGCGAGCTTCATGATGTCGGCGGCTGTGCCCTGAATTGGTGCGTTTAGTGCGGCTCTGCGGGCATTTTCGCGAATCTGAAAAATCGGGCTCTTTAGGTCATCAAATGGCCGCCGTCTGCCAAGTGATGTGGCAGTGAAGCCATTCAACTTGGCATGGTCGACCACGCTGGCCAGATAGCGCCTGACTCCCCCGAATCTGTCGAAGTAGTCCTGCATGAGTTGTTTAGCCTCGGCATTGCTGATTCGTAGTTGCTTGGCAAGGCCATATTCACTGAGGCCATAAACCAGGCCATAAGACATTGCCTTCACTTTGGAGCGCATCGCTGTCGTCACTTCGGTAGGTGCAACTCCAAAAATCCGTGATCCGACAAAACGGTGCAGGTCCTCGCCTGTCTTGAATGCCTCGATTAGCCCATCGTCCTCGCTCAAATGAGCCATGATGCGCATTTCGATCTGCGAGTAGTCAGCCGTCAACAGTGTCTCGAAGCCTTCGCCAACAATGAACGCATCTCTAATCTCGCGCCCGCGCTCGGTCTTAATCGGAATGTTCTGAAGGTTCGGACCTTCGCTGGAAAGACGACCAGTAGACGTGCCCGTTTGCACATAATTGGTGTGTACGCGACCATCAGATGCTACCGATTTAAGCAGCACCTCAACCATTTGACGAATCTTAGTTACTTCACGGTGCTTCAAGAGGGCTTCCAAAAATGGGTGACCAGTCTCTTCAAACAGAGTGTTTAGCGCTTCTGCATTTGTCGAGAACCCAGTCTTTATTTTCTTGTTGCCAACCATGCCGAGGTCTTCGAAAAGAACCGTTTGCAACTGCTTAGGTGAGGCCAAATTGATTTCTTTGCCAATAATCTTGAAACACGAGCTCTCAGCTGCGGCTACTTCGACGGTCAAATTGGCTAGCAGCGCGTTGAGAGCGTCGGAATCTACGGTGATGCCGGTGGCCTCCATTTTTGCCAAAGTTGCGCTACTTGGAGCCTCAACCGTTTCATAAACGAGGGCTTGTCCCTGTTCAACTACTTTCGGCCAGAGTGCCTCTGTCAAGGCAATAGCAAGCCATGCGTCAAGTGAGGCATCGACTGTTGTTTCGGGCACCAGCTGGTTTGAATCTCCGCGTTGGACAGCGATTCCTAAGTATTCACTCGCGATGTCGTCAATTGCATATCCTCGTCGAATTGGGTTCAAGAGGTAGGTATACAGGTATGGGTCCGCGGTCACACCGCGCAGTTCGAATCCAGACTCTATGAGCTGTCGCTCAACGTCTTTTGCGCCAAAAATTGCCTTCGATAGAGCCGAAGCAAGGAAGCCAGTCAGCATTTGGTTCTCTTCTTCGCTTACTTGAGCCGACAACCTCTCACTAAGTGATGCTGCACCAATAGAGACAATGTTGTTTTGCGAGAATTCAAGGTTTATGCCGACGGTGGGCTGTCTGTTTGCCCAATCAAGAAGCTCGCTCAAGTTTGCAGATTTTGGCTCTGGCAAATCTACAACCGTCACTACTGCAGGTGCTGCTTCTGAATCTTCTTCCAACGCCTGCTGCACGCCAGTTGTTCCTCTTAGCCGAACCACTCTCTCAGTCAGAGTGCGAAATTCAAGGGCTCCAAAAACCTTTCGAACTTCACTTTCGTTTACTCCCCCAAGTTCAAAATCGTCCAAACCCAAAGGAAGCTCTAGATCGCGAACTAATCGGTTCAGCTTGCGATTTCGAACCGCAAGCTGCATGTGTTCGCGCAGGCTTTCACCAACCTTGCCACCGATTTCGCTGGCTCGTTCGAAAATAGCCTCGAGTGAACCAAACTCACCAAGCCACTTAGCGGCTGTCTTTGGCCCAACACCAGGAATTCCGGGGAGGTTATCGGAGGTTTCGCCGACAAGAGCCGCGAGATCGGGATACTGGGCGGCGTGCACGGAATACTTCTCGTAAACGGCGGCGTCATCCATGCGGGCCAGGTTCATAACGCCTTTGACGGGATACAGAATCGTGGTTCGTTCGGAAATGAGTTGGAAAGTGTCTCGATCGCCTGAAACAACGTAAACGTTGAAGTTCGCATCGTGCCCCTTTTGCGCAAGCGTGGCGATGACGTCATCGGCCTCGTAGTTAACTTTCGTGATCCACTTGATGTTCATGGCATCTAGGGCCGTTTGCAGCAGCTCGGTCTGTCCGTTGAACTCGGGTGGGGTTTCACCGCGAGTCCCCTTGTACTCAGGGTATTCGTCTGTTCGAAATGATGAACGAGAAAGGTCAAAAGCTACCGCGAGGTGAGTTGGTTTTTCGGCTTGCAGAATGTTGAGCAGCATCGAGATGAACCCGTGCACAGCGTTGGTGTGTTGTCCGGCACTCGTCTTGAAGGAGTCTGGGCTTAGCGCGTAAAAGGCTCTAAAAGCCAGCGAATGCCCGTCGATTAGCAGAAGAGTAGGCTTGTCCTTGGCGTTCATAGTCAAAGCCTAACTGCACCAATGACTTGTGTTTGGAGAAACGATGTCTGATTTTCAACCTGTTTTGTCTGACGCTGCCAAAGCTCTATTCCAAACCCGCGGGCTGGGTGAACTAGCCGAGACTATGGGCATCTCACTTCTTGAGATGAGCGCGGAGCGTGCAGTCGCAACCATGCCAGTTGAAGGAAATCGACAGCCCCTTGGACTGCTGCACGGTGGTGCCTATGTCGTGCTGGCAGAGACCCTTGGCTCCATGGCTGCCAATGTTTGGGGCCACGCAAGCAACAAATTTGCTGTTGGGATTGAAATAAATGCTTCACATTCAGCATCAGCAAAATCCGGTTTGGTTACAGCTACCTGTGTAGCGCTAACTCTGGGCTCGACTCTGACTTTGCACGAAATTGTCGTTTCAGACGAAAGTGGAAAGCGGCTCTCTACCGTTCGCATTACAAACCTCTTGAGAGAGAAGCGCTAACTACTCTGCGGCAGGCTTTTCGGACAACTGCTCGATTACAGTTTTCGCCACTTGAGCCATTGTGAGCCTGCGGTCCATTGAGGACTTTTGAATCCACCGGAATGCGTCTGGTTCGTCCTTAACAAGGTTTCTAGCGATAAGAAGACCCTTAGCCCTGTCGACGAGCTTTCGTGTCTCGAGTCGTTCAGAGAGATCTTGAATTTCAGACTCCAGAACACCAATCTGAGCGTGTCGGCTCAGCGCAATCTCTATCGCCGGCAAAAGGTCGCTTGGCGAGAATGGTTTGACGACATAAGCCATTGCACCAGCCTCTGAAGCTCTTTCGACCAACTCTTTCTGGCTGAACGCCGTGAGAAGAACAACGGGGATCTTGAGTGGAAGAATCTTTTCAGCCGCCTCGATTCCATCCATGTTTGGCATCTTGATGTCCATGACAATGATGTCTGGGTTGTGTTCGCTCGCCAAAGCTACGGCTTGTTCACCGTCAGCGGCCTCAGCAACAACCTCGAACCCAGCCTCTTTGAGCGTCTCGACTATGTCGAGCCGAATAATTGCCTCGTCTTCGGCGACGAGAACCCTTTTGCGAGATTCTTCGGACATGGGCATTACTTTATCGGACTAGGAGGCATTTGTGGCTTTGCCAATCAGATAGACTTGACTCGCACTTGAGCCGGAATGGCGGAACGGCAGACGCGGAGCACTCAAAATGCTTTGTTCGAAAGGACGTGTGGGTTCGAATCCCACTTCCGGCACAAAAGAAAAGCGCGAGTCAAAAGACTCGCGCTTTTCTACTTTTTAGCCCTTAGTTGCGGCCGTAACCTTTAACCACTTCGTTTACGGCGTCACCTACGCGGTGCACACGCAGCGAGTTGGTCGAACCTGGGATGCCTGGTGGCGTTCCGGCAACAACTACAACCTCGTCGCCAACCTGGCAAAGTCCTTCTTTCAGAACAATTTCGTCTACCTGGCGCATCATCTCGTCGGTGTGAGTAACTTGGTTCACCAAATAGGTCTGTGCGCCCCATGAGAGCGCCAAGCGGTTGCGCGTGGTTTCGCTTGGAGTAAACGCCAAGGTCGGAACCGATGATCTCAAACGAGAAACCCGGCGGAATGAGTCGCCACTCTCGGTGAAGACGCAGACGAACTTTGAACCGAGTAGCTCAGCAATTTCAACTGCTGCAAGTGAAACGGCTCCCGAATGAGTGTGTGGCCTGGTGCCAAGCGGCGGAATGCGCGATAGGCCATTTTCTTCTGTTGCTTCAACGATTCGTGCCATTGTTGCAACGGTTTCGACAGGAAACTTTCCAACAGATGTTTCGCCCGAAAGCATGACCGCATCGGCACCATCGAGGATAGCGTTGGCCACGTCACTTGCCTCCGCACGGGTAGGACGAGCATTTTCGATCATGGACTCAAGCATCTGGGTCGCAACGATTACCGGTTTTGCCCATCGGCGCGAAAGCTCAACTGCACGCTTCTGAACTAGAGGAACCTGCTCGAGTGGAAGTTCTACTCCTAGGTCACCGCGTGCGACCATAACAGCGTCGAAAGCGTCGATGATCTCTTCAAGTGCGTCGACTGCCTGCGGCTTTTCGACTTTTGCGATTACAGGCAAGAACTTGCCTTCCTCTTTCATGATTTCGTGAACGCGCAAGATGTCAGATGCGTTTCGAACAAATGAAAGGGCAATCATGTCGACGCCAAGGCGAATGCCCCAACGTAGGTCATCTTCGTCCTTCTCTGAAAGAGCGGGCACATTGACTGCAACGCCAGGAAGGTTGATGCCCTTGTTGTTGCTAACTGGACCTGGGACCTCGACCACGGTGGTTACCGTTCTGTCGTCTACGGCCGTAGCACGAAGGCCAACCTTGCCGTCATCGATTAAGAGTGCATCGCCGACCTTTACATCGCCAGGAAGCCCTTTGAATGTGGTTCCACAGATGTTGACGTCGCCTTGGATGTCGTCGATGGTGATTTTGAAAGTCGCGCCTTTTTCAAGCATGACCGGTCCGTCAGCAAATCGTCCGAGACGAATCTTGGGGCCCTGAAGGTCTACAAGTACACCGACAGCCTTGCCTGTGTCGGCTGCCGCTTGGCGCACAATCTTGTAAATACCCTCGTGCACGTCATACGAACCATGGCTTAGGTTCATGCGGGCGACATCTACACCAGCTTCGATAATTGCTCGAATTGACTCATAGCTAGAAGTCGCTGGCCCTAGGGTTGCGACGATCTTTGCGCGTCTCATCTGTTCCTCATTCTTTGTTGTAACGGCGTCAGCCGCGGCCGACCACTCAGCTATAAACCGAGATCGGTTGGTCGGTTGGTTTAACCGGAGCTGGAAGCTCCGAAGTTCCTTCAAGGAAGCGATCGATTGCCGCGGCAGCCGAGCGCCCTTCGGCGATAGCCCACACGATCAAGCTCTGACCGCGACCAGCGTCGCCTGCGACAAAAACGCCAGCTTCATTGGTGGCCCATTTGTCATCGCGAACAATGTTTCCACGAGAGTCTAACTGTGTGTTGGTTTGTGCGCATAGCGTGTCGGACTCGGGTCCTGTAAATCCAAGAGCAAGCAGCACCAGGTCGGCAGGGATAATCCGCTCTGTTCCAGCTTTTGGAAGGCGCTGGCCATCTTTGAACTCAGTTTCGGCGACTTTGATGCCGGTCAATCGCCCGTCCTCGCCAACAAACTCTACGGTCGACGCCAAGTACTGACGCTCACCGAATTCTTCATGTGCGCTAGATACTTCGAAAAGAGTCGGGAATGTTGGCCAAGGTTGATCAGCGGTTCGCTCATCTTCGGGTCTTTTTCCGATGGCAAGTGTTGTCACCGATTTAGCGCCCTGGCGTGTCGCTGTGCCTAAGCAATCGGCTCCGGTGTCGCCGCCACCCAGGATGACAACGTTTTTACCTGTGGCAACAATTTGACCTTCGACAGTCTGGCCTGCAACCACCTTGTTCGCTTGTGTTAGATATTCCATGGCAAAATGAATGCCATCCAAATCGCGCCCAGAAACAGGTAGGTCTCGAGGCTTGGTAGCCCCAGTTGCTATCAGAACGGCGTCATATCGAGACTTGATGTCTTCCCAGGTAATGTCAACACCGATGGCCACGCCAGGACGAAAGCGTGTGCCTTCGGCCGTCATCTGCTCAAGGCGGCGGTCGATGTGTGTCTTTTCCATCTTGAAATCAGGAATGCCATAGCGAAGAAGACCACCGATGCGGTCGTCGCGTTCATAGACCGCAACGGTGTGCCCCGCTCTGGTGAGCTGCTGGGCAGCGGCCAGACCGGCTGGACCCGAACCAACGATGGCAACGGTCTTGCCAGTTAGACGCTCAGGTGCGTGTGCCTCAACTAGGTCGTTGCCGAAGGCATCGTCGATTATCGAAACCTCGATCTCTTTGATGGTTACTGCAGGCTGATTGATCCCTAGAACACAAGAACTTTCGCAAGGCGCCGGACAGAGGCGACCCGTGAACTCTGGGAAATTATTGGTCTTGTGAAGTCGTTCGATGGCCTGTTTATTGTCATCACGCCAAGTGAGGTCGTTCCATTCGGGAATCAAATTGCCTAGAGGACATCCCTGGTGGCAAAACGGCACACCGCAATCCATGCATCGGGAGGCCTGCTGCTTGATCACGCCTGTGTCGCGGCGTTCGTAAACTTCTTTCCAATCCAGAATGCGAATGGGAACTGGACGCCTTGCTGCGGTTTCGCGCTCGGTTACCTTCAAAAATCCACGTGGATCAGCCATTGGTGACCTCCAGAATCTTGCTCCAGGTTTCTTCACCGTCTGGGTCGATTCCCGACGCGGTTGCTTTAGCGCGGATTTCTAAGACATTCGCATAATCACGAGGAAGAACCTGCGTGAAGTCATGCAATGCATTAGACCAATCAGCAAGTAAGCGTTCGGCCAGGAGCGATCCGGTTTCGCTGGCGTGCTCCTCAAGAAGTGCCTTTAGATGATCAGCCTCTGGCGTGCCCAATTCACGCAAATGCAGTTCACCGGCCGCCAATGCCTCGGCATTTATACGATCTGCACGAAGTTTGTACACAAAGGCGACGCCGCCCGACATTCCAGCGCCAAGGTTGCGACCCGTCTTGCCAAGGATCACAGCTACTCCCCCAGTCATGTATTCGAGAGCGTGGTCTCCAACACCCTCCACAACAGCGGTTACACCCGAATTGCGGACCAAGAAGCGTTCGCCAACAATTCCTCGAAGCAAAAGTTTGCCACTCGTGGCGCCATAGCCGATGACGTTGCCAGCGATGATGTTCTGTTCTGCTGGATAAACCGACGCACGATCAGGGCGAACTACGATGGTTCCGCCCGATATGCCCTTGCCTACATAGTCGTTAGCGTCGCCCTCTAGCGTTAGTTTGATTCCTTGCGGAATGAACGCTCCGAATGATTGGCCAGCCGCTCCCCTTAGGTGAATGTCAATCGTGCCTTCTGGAAGCCCTGCCGCACCGAATCTTTTGGTGAGTTCGTTGCCCAGTAGCGTTCCGACTGCCTGGTCGACATTGGTGATGCCTAGTTCAGCCTTGACGTTCCGGGCGTCTTCAAGTGCGGGCTGCACTAAAGGAAGCAACTTGAAGTCGAAGTGGTGGTCGAGCTCGTGGTTCTGAATAGTTACTCGGCGCTTAGGCGAATCGGCAGGCAGGCTAGGTGCAGCCAAAATTGGCGCTAGGTCGAGCCCATCAGCCTTCCAGTGAGAAATAGCTCGGTTAACGTCGATTAGTTCGCTGTGGCCGATCGCCTCGTCAAGAGACTTAAAGCCCAAGGCGGCGAGGTACTCGCGCACCTCTTGAGCTCAGAACTCAAAGAAGTTTTCAACAAATTCAGGTTTGCCATTAAAACGCTCTCGCAAGATCGGATTTTGAGTTGCTACACCAACTGGGCAGGTGTCAAGGTGGCAAACGCGCATCATGATGCAGCCTGAAACCACTAGAGGAGCAGTAGCGAATCCGAATTCTTCTGCACCCAGCAAGGCAGCGATGATAACGTCGCGACCAGTTTTCATCTGGCCGTCTACCTGAACCGAAACTCGCCCGCGAAGGCCATTGACCATGAGAGTTTGCTGGGCCTCGGCAAGTCCGAGCTCCCAAGGTGTTCCAGCGTGCTTTAGGGAGTTCAGCGGCGAAGCACCGGTGCCACCATCATGCCCCGAGACGAGAATTACATCCGCCTTTGCCTTTGCAACTCCCGCTGCCACTGTGCCAATTCCAACCTGGCTAACAAGTTTTACGTGAACTCTCGCCTCTCGATTGGCTCTCTTCAGGTCGAAAATAAGCTGCTTGAGGTCTTCAATCGAATATATGTCGTGATGCGGTGGTGGTGAGATTAGACCGACACCAGCAGTGGCGTGGCGAGTTCTTGCAATCCAAGGGTAGACCTTGTTCGGAGGAAGTTGTCCACCCTCACCCGGCTTCGCTCCTTGAGCCATCTTGATTTGAATGTCGTCCGCGTGTGTCAAATACATGCTGGTAACACCAAAACGCCCAGAAGCGACCTGCTTGATACTTGAGCGTCGCGTTGGATCAAGAAGACGCTCAAGGTCTTCGCCACCCTCGCCAGTGTTCGATTTGCCGCCAATGCGGTTCATGGCTATGGCTAGAGTTTCGTGGGCCTCTTGTGAGATTGAACCGTAAGACATGGCTCCGGTTGAGAATCGCTTAACAATGTCAGACGCCGATTCAACTTCTTCAATGTCTAGAGCCGGTCGAACACCTTCGCGCAGCGTGAAGAGGCCTCGCAAAGTCATTAGCTGCTCGGCTTGATCGTCGACCATTTTGGTGTATTCGCGGAATATGTCGTAGCGCTTCGTGCGAGTTGAGTGTTGCAGTTTGAAAACAGTTTCAGGGTTGAACAGGTGAGGCGATCCATCGCGGCGCCACTGGTATTCACCACCGGTTTCGAGTGAGGTGTGAGGGTTAGTCGCCCGTTCAAGCGGGTAGGCCGACTTGTGTCTCGCTGCTATTTCTTCGTGGATAACATCGAGTCCGATACCGCCAAGTTGGCTTGTGGTTCCAGTGAAGTAGGTATCGACAAATTCCTGACTAAGCCCGATTGCCTCAAATACCTGAGCGCCCGAGTACGAGGAAACCGTTGAAATGCCCATCTTGGACATGATCTTCAAAACACCTTTGCCTAGGCCCTTGATCAGGTTGTATGTCGCCTTTTCAACGGTTAGTCCCGCCAGTTGGCCAGATGTGACCATTTGCTCCACCGACTCCATGGCCAGGTACGGATTAACGGCGGCAGCTCCATATCCGACGAGCGCTGCTACGTGGTGCACCTCTCGAACGTCACCGGCTTCAACTATCAGACCGAGGCGTGTTCGATTTCCAGTACGAATCAAATGGTGGTGAACGGCAGAAGTTAGAAGCAATGATGGGATTGGCGCTAGGTCGCGATTGCTGTCACGGTCGCTGAGGATCAGGTAGGCAACGCCATCTTGGATAGCTTCATCGACTTCTGTGAAGATCTCACGAATGCGAGTAGCTAGGGCGTCGGAGCCACCATCAAGACGGTAAAGCCCCTTGATTGATCCCGCCTTTCCCATGCCAGGTTTAGCCTCGATGTGCTGAATTTTCGCGAGTTCATCGTTGTTAAGAACCGGGAATTGCAGGATGATTTGCTGAGCGTGCTGTGGTGTCGCGCTCAGCAGGTTGCGCTCTGGACCTAAACCGGTGCTCAGAGAAGTTACAACCTCTTCGCGAATGCTGTCGAGAGGCGGGTTTGTGACCTGGGCAAACTGTTGAACGAAGTAGTCAAAAAGCAATCTAGGTCGATCAGAAATAGCTGCAATCGGTGTGTCACTTCCCATCGCTCCAAGAGGTTCAGCACCGGCTTTTGCCATAGGCGCGAGAAGAATACGTAACTCTTCCTCGGTGTATCCAAAAGTGCGCTGGCGCCTGTTTACCGATGATGCAGTGTGCGCGATGTGTTCGCGTTCAGGAAGCTCTTCGAGGTTGATCCTGTGCTCCTCGAGCCACTCACCCCAAGGTTCCAGTGCGGCGATTTCGCTCTTGATTTCGTCATCATCGATTAAACGACCATTCACAGTGTCAGCGAGGAACATGCGGCCCGGCTGGAGACGTCCTTTGCGCACGATTTTGCTTGGATCGATGTCAGCTACGCCAATTTCAGATGCCAATATGACAAGTCCGTCTTCGGTCACCAAATATCTGCCAGGACGAAGCCCATTGCGGTCGAGAGTCGCACCGACGAGTGAGCCATCCGTGAAAATTACAGCCGCTGGTCCATCCCACGGCTCCATGAGCATTGAGTGGTATTCGTAGAAGTTCTTTCGCGAATCATCGATGTCGCTCTGCTTCTCCCACGCCTCTGGAATCATCATCATCATTGCGTGCGGGAGACTGCGCCCGCCCAAGTGAAGAAGCTCAACAACCTCGTCAAAAGAGGCAGAGTCCGAACCGCCAGGAGTAACGATTGGAAGCAAAGGCTTAAGATCACCAAGTAGCTCACTTTTAAGTTGGGAAGATCGCGCTGCCATCCAGTTGCGATTTCCCTTTACGGTGTTGATTTCACCATTGTGCGCGATCATTCTGAATGGGTGCGCCAGTGGCCAGGACGGGAAAGTATTGGTCGAGAATCTCGAGTGAACTAGAGCCAAGGTAGACGCGAATCTGTGGTCGCTCAAATCTGGGTAGAAAGGTTCAAGTTGCAGGGTTGTGACCATGCCTTTGTAAACGATTGTTCTACTGGAGAGCGATGGGTGATAGACCCCGAGTGTGAGCTCCGAGCGCTTGCGAAGTCTAAATAGGGCACGTTCCAAGCCAAGTCCAGACGCGGTCTGAGACGAAACAAATACCTGAAGAATGGTCGGCATAGCGGCTCTTGCGAGGTTTCCGAGCACCGTCGAGTTGGTCGGTACCTCGCGCCACCCGGCAACTTCAAGAGCCTCTTCTCCAGCTAGGTTTGAAAACTTTGATTGGAATGCCGAGATATCGTCGTCGCCGTCAATGAAAACGAGCCCAGCTCCATAAGTTCCTGCTGCTGGAAGTTCGAAGTCCACAACCGCTCTGAAAAAATCATCAGGCAACTGCGTGAGTATTCCGGCTCCGTCACCCGTGCCGGCGTCTGACCCAACCGCTCCACGGTGTTCTAGATTTCTCAAGGCATTTAGCGCTGTTTCAACGATGTCGTGCCCAGCTTTGCCTCGCAGGGTAGCAACCATCGCCAAACCGCACGCGTCGCGGTCGCGGCTTGGGTCATATAGACCCTCAGCCGCAGGCGCGGTGCTGAATCTTGCGAACGGTGATACACCGGGCATGCTGCACTCCAATCGGAAAATTAGAGGGACAACGTTGGCCCTGTCGCCTTCTGGCGAAAGTGAAACTACTCGCGGAAAGACTCGCGGTATCTAGTGAGTCTATCGCAAATGAGATCTAACTAGCAGTGTCCGCCAAGAGCTTTTTAGAGGTGAAAATTGTGTTTTCTGCCCCAGTGTGCCGGCGCTTTGAATAGAAGTAGAGTCCCAATCCGATTAGGCCAGTCAATACGGCTGACCATTGATTCGTCCTCAAACCGAAGTAAATGTCGCTCGGGTCGATGCGAAGTCCCTCAATCCAGAAACGACCTAGGGAGTAGTAGGCAAGATAAAGCGCAAACATGCGCCCCCAACGAAGGTCGATGCGCTTCTCAACGAAGAGCAAAATCGCAACACCCGCCAAACTCCAGAGCATTTCGTATGCGAATGTTGGGTGAAAAACTGCAGTGTCTGGCAATCCGGTCGGGATTGCAGTATTTGGGCGGTCGATTTGGATCGCCCATGGCAAATCTGTTGGTTTGCCGAATAGCTCTTGATTGAAGTAGTTACCCCAACGGCCAATAGCCTGAGCCAGGAGAACTCCAGGTGCGATGGCATCCGTGAACGAAAGAAACTTGATTCCCGCTTGCTGGCAACCTACGTATGCGCCAAAGCCACCAAGAATGAGTGCGCCGTAGATCGCTAGGCCGCCGTTCCAGACGGCAAAGATGTCCATGGGACTTTTGCCAGGGCCAAAGTAGTCGGTCGTGTGTGTCAGCACGTGGAAAAGGCGCGCACCAATGATGCCGAATGGAACCGTCCATAGGGCAATGTCTAGCACTACCCAGTTCTGGGCCCCGCGTTGTACGAGTCGCCTGTTGCCAATCAAGATCGCGGCCGCAATGCCAATGAGAATGAATACGGCGTAGAAATGAATGCGAAGTGGTCCTACGTCAAAGTAGGAAATGGTTGGACTTGGAATAGACCCGAGAATGCGCATTATTTGAGCTCCTGCTGTTATTTGTTTAATCCTGTCACGATTTCAGTGACCTTTGCGGATAGTTCACTGACACCGCCCGACTTGTATGCCTTGACAAATACAGAGCCAACTATGGCTCCATCCGAATATTCATTTACTTGAGCAGCTTGGTCACTGGTCGATATTCCGATGCCCACAGCCGTATTTTGTTCTGGGGCCTCTTTACGCACGCTTGCGACTACACCGCGAGCCATTTGATCGACTTCGTCACGAGCACCGGTGATACCCATGGTAGAAACCGCATAGACAAAGCCTCGGCTCAGTTCGGCAGCACGCTTGACTCGGGCAGGCGTCGATGTTGGTGTCGCTAAAAATACTCTGTCCAGGCCAAGTTCGTCAGAAACAGCCAACCACTCGGTGGCTTCATCTGGAATTAGATCAGGTGTAATAAGGCCGGATCCCCCAGCAGCTTTGAGATCACGCGCAAACTTCTCAACGCCGTATTGCATCACTGGGTTCCAATAAGTCATAACCAGCACCGGAGTGTCTACTCGATCGGTGATGCGTTTTACTGCCTCGAAGACCTGGCGAAGCTTGAACCCATTATCAAGTGCCTCTTGGGTGGCTTCCTGTATTACAAGGCCATCCATCACGGGGTCAGAATAAGGAACACCGAGTTCGAGAACATCCACCCCTGCCTCGCACATGGCTACTGCTGCCTCAACTGATTCATCAAGCGTTGGATAACCAGCCGGGAAATAGCCAATCAACGAATCACGAGAGGCAGCAGAGTTGGCCTTCAGTACATCAGAAGTTTTTGAAATCATTTGTCCCCAATGAGGCCGAAATAGCGGGCGGCTGTTTCCATGTCTTTGTCCCCGCGGCCGGAAAGATTAACGAGAATCGTTGAACCTGGCTCGAGTTCTTTGCCGAGCTTTAGAGCGCCGGCAAGTGCGTGCGCGGTTTCAATTGCAGGGATTATGCCTTCAGTTTGGCTAAGCAGGCGGAGCGCTTCCATCGCCTCAGCATCGCTAATGCCTCGGTATTCGGCGCGGCCAAGGTCCTTTAGCCAGGAGTGCTCTGGGCCGACACCCGGGTAGTCTAGGCCGGCTGAGATCGAATGGCTTTCGACAGTTTGTCCGTCTTCGTCTTGGAGCATGTACGACTTTGCTCCGTGCAATACACCTGGCTTGCCGAAGTTGAGTGTGGCTGCGTGGCGGTCTGTGTCCATGCCGTCTCCTGCCGCTTCGAAGCCTAGAAGACGTACATCCGCATCGTCGAGGAAAGCATGGAAGATGCCTATAGCGTTTGAGCCTCCTCCCACGCATGCTGCAACGACATCTGGAAGCCCACCAAATTCGTCAATCATCTGTTGGCGAGCCTCGGTGCCGATTACCGAATGAAAGTCTCGAACCATGGTCGGAAATGGGTGAGGTCCGGCTACGGTACCTAACAGGTAGTGGGTATTCTCCACGTTTGCCACCCAGTCGCGTAAAGCCTCGTTTATAGCATCTTTAAGGGTGCGGCTTCCGGTCTTAACCGGAACAACTTCTGCCCCCATGAGTTTCATTCGAGCGACGTTTAGAGCCTGCCTCTCGGTGTCAATCTCACCCATGTAGACAACGCACTCAAGCCCGAACAGCGCAGCCGCTGTAGCAGATGCGACCCCGTGCTGCCCCGCGCCAGTTTCGGCAATGATGCGCGTCTTACCCATTCGTTTGGCCAACAGCGCCTGCCCAAGGACGTTGTTTATTTTGTGTGAACCCGTATGGTTCAAATCTTCACGTTTGAGAATGATTCTTACGTCACCGGCAAGCATTGCGAAACGCTTAGCTTCGGTCAGCAGACTTGGACGTCCGGTGTAGCTTCGCTGAAGTTCAGTTAGCTCTTTCACGAATGACGGATCCGCTTTCGCCTCCTTATAAGTAGCTTCAAGTTGATCCAAAGCGGCGATAAGTGACTCTGGAACGAACCGGCCACCGAATTCACCGAAGTATGGTCCCTCTTGGGCGCGTAAATTGGTTTCGGTCATCTGTTAATCCTAAGGTTCTAGTTGTCTAAAAAAGAACGCAGCGTTTCGGCTGGGTCATTCGTAACCAAGGCTTCACCAACCAACACAACATCGGCGCCTGCGCTTCTGTAATGCTCAACATCCTTATAGTCTCGAACGGCACTCTCGGCCACTTTGATTACACCGTCTGGAATCAAGTGAACTAATCGAGAAAAAAGGTTTCTATCTGTCTCGAATGTGCTCAGATCGCGCGCGTTTACTCCAAGCAGTTCTGTACCAACGTCAAGCGCCGCTCTCACTTCATCCGCGCTGTGGGTTTCGACGAAAGCAGTCATCCCCAAAGATTCCCCGAACGCCTTAAGCCGAGCGAGCACGGCTGGCGACAAGCCAGCAACAATTAACAAAAAGATGTCTGCGCCGAACGCCCTAGCCTCGAGAAGCTGATATTCGTTTGCAATGAAATCTTTTCGAAGCAGGGGAACATTTACCCGAGCACGCACATCACGTAAGTCCTGCAGTGACCCCTTGAACCGCCGTTCCTCCGTCAGCACACTAATTGCTGATGCCCCGTTTGCGGCGTAGGTTTCTGCTAGCAAGGCTGGGTCTGCAATCTCTGAGAGAGATCCTTTTGAGGGGCTGGCGCGCTTCACCTCAGCCAAAATTTTCACCTTGTCCGAGGGTGCCAGAGATTCTAGAGCGTTGATAGGAGCCGCAGCCGAAGCCGCGAGCAACTCAAGTTGCAACAGCGACAAACTGGCTTGTCGCTGTTGCGCGTCCTCTAGCGATCCCGCGTAAAGAGAACCGAGCACTAGTTCTTTTTAACTCCGAAGCCGAGCTTCGACAACACGAAACCTGCGACTACACCAAAGACAGCCATTGCTGCGAACGCGTACACGAGGTTCATGTCGCCAAACCAAAGAGCGAGAGTAGCGCCAGCAGAAGCGAGCGTAATGATGATTACAGCAGTCCAGGCTGCAACAGAGTCGCCGTGACCAGGGTCGTTGGCATGTTGTTCACTCATTGTTTCCTCTTTCGATCTGCGTCAAGTTTATCAAGCATTACTGGCTTGTTTCACTCCAGAGGTCTGGTTGTTTGGCCTGATTTTGCTTCTTTTGTGGAGGGTTTCGTTTCACCTTTTGGTTGCGTCCTATTTGCAAGCCGGCGAGAGCCAAAAGGATTGCAGTGGAGACGATGCAAGCTAGAGTTCCTATTTGCCATCCTGTGAAACTCCACGATGTAACCACCGACTCGATTTGTCCCGACCAGCCTTGGATGCCCGTAGTTTTTGCGATCGCATTATTGGCAAAAGAAGGGTCACTTTGAAAGAAGATTGAAAACCCCAAACACACTGCAATGGCCAAGAACGTTTCACTGGCGATGATGAGTACCACTGACAAAACACCATTCAAATAAATAGCCACCAAAACAGCCAGAATCGTGGCAAACACCAAGGGCGCCAATCCTGATAGAGCGTCTGAACCGGTGACAGCCACTGGTTTTGCCATCGTGAGTGATACCGTCAACCAGGTTTGGTTGATAAGAATGATTGTGACGAACAGTGGTATTAGCGAAAGCCTTGCCAGTTTCAAATGATCAGCCTTACGAAGTTGCCTGCAGTCTCAACTGCTCTAAGCGGTGCGGACGCCTTGGCCTTTGTCTCATCAGCTTCGGCTTGAGGATTCGAATCCAAGACAATTCCAGCACCGGCCTGCACTCTCGCGACGCCGTCTCTAAGAAAGACGGTTCTAATGGCGATTGCTAAGTCGGCATTTCCTGCGAAATCAAAATAGCCAACTACTCCCCCAAACAGCCCCCTGTTTTCTGACTCCAATTCGTCAATAATCTGAAGTGCTCGAGGTTTTGGCGCGCCGCTCAAGGTTCCAGCAGGAAATGTGGCTTTGAAAACGTCAACAGGTCCTTGGTTCAACCTAACCGTGCCCTCAACTGTGGAGACAAGGTGTTGAATGTGGCTGAATTTGTGAACCTGCATGAACTCGGTCACGTTCACCGATGTTGGTTCGCAGACTTTTAGAAGGTCGTTTCTTGCCAAGTCGACAAGCATGAGGTGTTCAGCGCGCTCTTTGGCATCTGCAAGCAGGCTATTCTCGAGTTCGAGATCCTGTTCCCAGTCAGACCCTCGAGGCCGAGACCCGGCGATTGGGTGCATTGTGGCATGTCTCTCGACCACTTTTACGAGAGCCTCTGGCGAACTTCCCACAATGGCGTACTCGCCCTGGGCATCGTCAAAGTTTAGAAGGTACATGTAAGGGCTTGGATTGAGCGCCCGCAAAGCTCGATAAACATCAAGTGCTGATGCACCTGTGCTGAGGTCGAATCGTTGTGATAGGACCACCTGAAAAACGTCGCCGACGCGAACAAATCCTTTCGCCTTATCAACGATGTTTAGGAAGTCAACATTTGACATGTTCGCCTGGGGTGTCTCACTGGGCAATTCCGAGACTGATGCCACAAATGGCTGTGACGGCGCCAGGAGCAGTTGGCGCATCTCCTGTATGCGTGATTCGGCGAGTTCATAGTCGCTCGCGACTCTCGACTCGTCATCAATGAATATGTTTGAGACCAACATCAACCGGCTCGTTTGGTGATCTATCACTATGGCATCCCTGACCATTGTGAAGACCATTCGAGGAGCTTCGAAAGCTCTTGCTGGGCTATCTGGCAGGTTTTCGATTTCTCTGATGGTATCCCAGCCGAGTGCCCCAACTAATCCTGAGGTAAGAGGAGGTAGACCTTCAATCCCCGCACTTGACCAAGCGTCTGTCATGGCTTGTACAGCCTCAAGAGCCGCACTCGGCAACTCTTTGCCGCTGACAATCGGCAGCGCAGCTTCGCCTGTGGGTGAATTCCAAGTGATAGTGCCATCAGAGGTCTGTGTGAGGATTCCTCGCGTGTTAACCCCCACAAACGAGTACCTAGACCAAACACCATGTTCAGCGGACTCAAGCAAGAAGCTTCCAGGTCTTCCGAGGGCCACTTTCTCAAAAATTGCCATTGGGCTTTCGGCGCCAGAAAAGAGCTCCTCGATTACTGGCACAACTCTATGGTTCTGTGCCAGTTCTTTGACTTTGTCCAAAGAATATTTCATGACTGCGCCAACTCATCTGCAATCTGAATACTTGCCGTATCGAAACAGGACTCTAGACCTGTGTGGCAAGCGTTTCCTTGTTCATCTACTTGAATCAAAAGGGTATCGCCATCGCAATCAATTTCTATCATTCGAACAAACTGCGCATTTCCAGAAGTTGCCCCCTTGCGCCAAAGCTCTTGACGACTTCTAGACCAAAAAACTGTTTGACCTGAAGAGATAGTTAGCGCGAGACTTTCGGTCGACATCCACGCCATCATTAGCACTCGCTTCGAGTCAAAACTTTGAATGATCGCTGGTACTAAACCTGAGGCGTCGAACTTCACATTGTTGATCGCCGAAAAGTTAGTGGACATTTTTATCTCGTTTCGAATCCAGCGTCTGATAGTGACGACTTTGCTTGTCCAATTGTCACAGAACGATTGTGTAAAATACTCGCGGCGAGAATTGCATCTGCGCCTGCCTGAGCTGCAGGCACAAAATCGCCCGCTGAACCAGCGCCCCCGGATGCAATCACCGGAACAGAACTGGCTGCCACGGCAGCTGAAATCATTGGAATGTCAAAGCCGTTCTTTGTGCCATCTGCGTCAATGGAATTCACGAGAACCTCTCCAACTCCGAGCTCGACAGCCTCTTTAATCCAGGCGATCGCGTCGATGTTTGTGGAAATTCGACCACCGTTAGTGGTTGCCACGAACCCCGACTCCGATTCACCGCGTTTTGCGTCTAGTGACAAGACAAGAACTTGACTGCCAAACCTATTCGCAATCTCTGAAATGAGGTTTGGTTGCGACAGAGCAGCGCTGGCAATTGATACCTTGTCAGCTCCAGCACCGAGAAGTCGGGCCACGTCTTCAACATTCCGAACACCGCCACCGACTGTGAGAGGGATAAACAATTGCTCCGCCGTGGCAGTAACCAAGTCATACATGGTGGACCTGTTTTCGTTGGTCGCATTTACGTCCAGAAACGTTAGTTCGTCGGCACCAGATTCGTAGTAGTACTTGGCTAGCTCAATAGGATTTCCCGCATCGCGCAAGTTTTGAAAGTTCACACCTTTGACAACACGTCCATCGGCGACGTCGAGGCATGGAATTATGCGGATCGAAACACTCATGAATCAGATTCTGGCGGCGTGGATGGCACTCACCAGAATGGCTCTTGCGCCTAGTTCGTAAAGGGCGTCCATTTTTGAATTTATTTCACTAGATTTCACAAGGGCCCTGACGGCAACCCAGTCTTCGTCCCTCAGTGGAGAGATTGTTGGTGACTCGATGCCAGGGGTTAAAGCGCTGGCAGCCTCAACAAGGTCCACCGGGCAGTCGTAATCGAAGATTACGTATTCGCGGGCAACAATTACTCCCCGAAGTCGTCGCAACAGGTTGTCGCTCGCTGATTGTTTGCCAGGTGTACTGATCAGCTGTGCTGTGCTGCGTAAAATAACCGGACCAAAAATCTCGAGACCGGCTTGTCGAAGGGTATTGCCGGTCGAGACCACGTCTGCGACTGCATCGGCAACGCCCAGTTGAACTGCAGACTCGACGGCGCCATCCAGCTGAACCAGGTCCACAGAAATCTTGGCGTTGTCTAAATAGTCTTCAACCAAGTTTGGGTACGCGGTTGCGACCCTAAGTCCGTGAAGTTGCTCAATGTCGTTGAATCGCCCGGCGGGACCAGCAAACCTGAACGTCGACTCACCGAACTTAAGGTCTTCAACCGCCACGGCTTTGCTTCGGCTGTCAAGTAGCAAATCCAAACCTGTAAAACCAGCATCCAGCGAGCCCTCGCCAACGTATGTTGCAATATCACGAGGTCGCAAATAGAAAAACTCAACGTTGTTCTCGGTGTCGACAAGGTGCAAGTCCTTTGGGTCACGTCTAGTCGCGTAGCCAGCCTCTTTTAGCATGACGATGGCTGTGTCAGACAAAATACCCTTATTGGGCACGGCTACTCTGAGCATGGGTTCCTTATCTAGAAGTTGTTCTGGAGGTCATCAAGCGAAATGCCTTGAGAGACCATCAGCACTTGGAGGTGATAAATCAACTGAGCAATCTCTTCGGCGGTGCGCTCTTTGCCTTCATATTCGGCGGCCATCCAAACCTCGGCAGCCTCTTCTACAATTTTCTTGCCGATTGTGTGTACACCAGCGTCTAGCCATTTGACAGTCTCGCTGCCCTCAGGTCGTGAGCGACTCTTCTCCAATAATTCGCCAAGTAGGCTTTCGAAGGACTTCATGACTACTAGGTTAGTCGCTGAGGCAACTCAGCTAGTGCCTGGCGAGTGGATGGCTCGCAAGTTCCCTGAGGCTATCGATTCTCGCTGCTCTATTTTCACTCTTGAAGACGGATGATCCGGCGACGAAAGTGTCTGCGCCGTAACTTGCGACTCTTGCAATATTCGTATCGTCAATTCCACCATCAACTTGGAGCAAGACATTAAGTCCTGCGCGATCAATAGCGGACCTTGCGATTGCGACTTTTTCAAGGCAGTCTTCGATCAATGGCTGCCCGCCGAACCCTGGTTCCACGGTCATCACTAGAACCATGTCGAACTCGTCAAGGGTTTGCAGAATCATGTCAAGAGAAGTTCCGGGTTTAACGGCTATACCAACCTTGGATCCGCAAGCCCGGATTCTTCTCGCTAGATCAACTGAATCTTGGCTTGCCTCGGCGTGGAAGGTCACAGATGCCGCACCCGTATCTGAGTACCGTTCAGCCAACAAATCAACATTCTCGATCATTAGGTGCACGTCAAGGGGTTTGGGAGTTATCTCCTGCATACGCGCAACCATTGGTAGTCCGAAGGTTAGATTCGGAACAAAGTGGCCGTCCATCACGTCAACGTGGATACTGTCGCTGTTTGCTATCGTCAGGAAGTCACGCTCGAAGTTCACGAAATCGGCGGAGAGGATACTCGGGTGAATGCGCACAGACATGTTTCTAAGATACCGATTTAGTTATGACCGCAATAAACATCGCGTCGGTCTCATGCTGGTGTGGCCAAAGTTGAGCAGTCTTGCGCTTTTCGTTTATCTCGAGAGCAGGGTTAATCGAACGCAATATCTCGTTGGCATTTTCTAATGTTGCCATAGGCCCGAAATCACGCAGAGCCTTTTCGATTATTGCCGTGGTTTCGCTTTGGTGAGGCGAACAAGTGGAATAGACCAGTACACCTCCGGGTTCGAGAGCAGACCAAGCGGAGTTGATCAGCTGCATTTGCAATTTCGCGAGCTCGGCTATGTCTGACTGACTCTTGCGCCAACGAGCCTCGGGTCGTCGCCGAAGGGCTCCAAGACCTGTGCATGGAGCGTCTACAAGAATTCGGTCGAATTTACCTCTGATTTCTCGGCCATCTTCTATTCGAATCTCGTTTTCAAACCCAGAGTGAGTCAACGCAGCACGCACCAGTTCTGCGCGGTGCGGCGAGGGCTCATTGCAGACTAAAGTTGCGTCGACTTGCTCGGCAATGGCGGCCATTAAGGCCGCTTTTCCTCCAGGGCCTGCGCACAAATCTAGCCATGTTTCACCCTCAGTAATTGGCTTGGCTTTAGCAACAACCATGGCCACCAATTGCGAACCTGCATCTTGGACGCGCATACCGCCTTGCCTAACGGCTGCAACCTCATTTGGCGAACCAGTTGGGCTGAGATAACCAATAGGGGAACTTGGATGTGGCTCCAGAGGATCTGTATCTTCTTGGCTGTTTTGTCCAGGCAGTGCAACTAGATTAATTCGAGCTGGCTCATTATCGGCGACCAGGAGACTTTCTAGGCCGTTCTCTTGCCCATCGGCCCTGAGTGCCAGCTTGAGCGCCGTTACAATCCATTCCGGGTGAGCATATTCGATAGAAAGTCTCTGAAGCTCACTGGTGGAATCTTCATTCAGAACTTCAATCCACTCGCTCCAGGTCTTCTCTGAGATTCTGCGAAGAGCTGCATTAACTAAGCCCGATGCTCTTCCATTGAGAACATGCTTTGATTGATCTACAGTCTCATTGATGGCAGCGTGACTGGGGACTCGCGTGTGCAATAGCTGGTAGGCACCTAAGTCGATCAACCTAAGCACAGCGGGGTCAAAATCAGAAATTTTGCGTTCAGTTGCTCTGCAAGCTATGGCGTCAAGTGAAGACTTGTATCGGATGGTTCCGTAAGCCAACTCTTGTGCCAGCCCGGCATCTCGAGAGTCAACTTTTTTAGCCCTAAGTAGTTGCGGCATCAAAATGTTGGCGTAGGCATCCTGTTCGAAAACTCGGTCAAGAAGTTCCAGTGCAATAGTTCTTGAGATAGCTACCACTATTGCAACCAAACTTCCATTTTTCGTCCGCGTAGCCAATCGGCTGCGAGCATGATTGATTTTCCTGCTGGTTGAACTTCGATGAATTCGAGTGCTCTTTCACCTGAGAAACCGCAGACCACTTTTCCATTCACAAGTTGGACTTGCCCGGGCCGAAGACCTTGATGCTCGGAAATTCGTGACTCAATGATCTTCAGATTCTCGCCGTCAAGTTTGCACCACGCGCCCGGCTCGGGGTTGGTTGCTTGAATTCTTTGGCATTCAAGGAGTGCCGAGTTTAGGAAATCTATTCGTGCATCCTCACGAGTCAGCTTAGGTGCATACGTCGCCGATCCCGTTTGTCCCGATAGTTGGAGTTCTACCCCCGAGAATAGCTTCGGGATTTCTTGACGAAGCAGCGAAATACCGATTTCTGTGAGTCTTGAAAGCAACCTCTTAGAGGTTTCGTAAGGGTTGATTGTCGTACGGGCCATTGCGACAATCGGTCCGGTGTCGAGCCCCTCATCAATCTTGAAAACCGTGACACCGGTCTCGCATTCGCCGTTCAGTATGGCATGCTGAACAGGCGCGGCTCCTCTGAAGGCGGGAAGAAGGCTGTAATGAAGGTTGAACCAACCTGAATCAAGGCTTTCGATGGCAGATTTTGACAGTAAAACTCCAAATGCGACCACGATCGCTATTTGAGATTGTGCTTCGCTAAGAATCCTTATGGTCGCTGAATCGACTTTATTGATCTTTAAAGTTTCTATTCCGAGCTCACTGGCAACAAGAGCCACCGGCGATGGCGTCAGCAATCGTTTTCTTCCAGCTGGGGCATCTGGTCGCGTGAGAACTAGCTCTACTTCGATGCCGGCTTCAACCAAGGCTCTAAGTGTTTGTGCGGCATTCTCTGGTGTGCCAGCAAAGATTATGGAGTCAGTCATTTGCTTTAGAGTACCCGCGGGTCATCAATCTTGATTGATACCGCTCGTTGGTGTTGCCCAGATTTTTGATTTAGTCGCTTTGCACCTGAATGCTTGAGCTGAAATATCCTCACAACATCAGCCACGTTCTTTCCGGCTGCGTAGGTAAATCTCAACAAAGCTCGCCATTCTCCGGGAGTTCCTGCAGGTGCCATACCAAGTTTGGAAACACCGTCGAGCAGACAAAGTTGTTCAACTAACTGACCGATGTTGGTCCTTTCGCCAGTCGCCGACAAAAGTCTCTGGACAGGTGGGAAGCCAAGAGTTGAACGTTCTTGAAGCTCTTCTTGTGCAAGTTCAATAAATCTCCAGTTAGCAACAAACTTGCCCAACTCAGAGGTAAGACCAATTAGAGCATTTTTGGCACCGGGCGCAGCCAACGCGATGGCATTGGCCCAGACTCGAACCGCGTCTTCACGAGCATGGAGGCTATCCCTAGCCAGCGCCACTTCACAGTCGAGTATTAGAACCGCGCCATAACCACCCATTGCCTGAGGCTCTGCACCAGGTGTGCTGACGACTATCCGTGGCTTTTCATCAACAATTTGAGTGATGCTAGTGCCTGTTGCCTCCAAAATGGGAACACCAGGAAACACCATTCCAAGTTCTGCCGCTGTTCGAGTGCTTCCTGCTCTGCCCATTCGCAGTTTTGATTGGCCACATGTCAAGCAGTGAAATGCCTGATTGAACCCGTTGCACCAACGGCAACGGATGTCGCCCTTTTCGTCGAGCCAAAGTGGACCTGTGCAGTGAGAGCAGTGAGCTCGCACGCCACAGTTCTTGCAATAGGCGCTTTTTGCTACGCCAATGTTTGATACCTGTACCAATACCGGGCCCAATGAAAGACCAGATCGCACCGTGTTGAAAGCCAAAGTGTCCACCCGGACATCTTTTTCGCTGAAAGCAACAACAGGCTTTGCGAAGGCCTCCGAGTCTTCGATTAGGTATCCGATCGAGATCAGCCGTTGAACGGCAAGTGATCTGGCGTGCGAGAGAAAACTGATCGAACATGATTCTAATGTTTGTCTGATTAGCGCAACTTCACGGCTAGAAATATAGGGAGACGATTGGTCATAGTGACTTGGGTCTTCATCGTCCCAAATTATGATCTGCCCCAAATTTTGCAGAGGTGCAAAGAGTGCAGACCTTGTTCCAATGACTATCTGAGGCCTATGCTGCATCGCAGAAATGTGCGACATAAATCTCTCGGTCCTTGTCAACTCCGAGCCATACCGTGTGATTATCGCGCCGAATCCTAGGCTAACCCCCGCTTCAACAAGTAGGTCAACATCGCGAAAATCTGGCACACAGATGATCGCGCTGCATCCATCGGCAACCGACTCTAACGCCGCTTCTAGCGCGTCGGCAACCCAAGCGTTGCCAGTGAAGACCTCATCGCCAAAAGCCCTTTCTACGATCCTCGGCTCGCAAAGTCTTGCCTTCAAAATTGCCGGAATCTTGTTCGCCTCCACGCTGGCGTAGTCGTTTTTTTGATTTCTATCGGCTCGAACAGCTCTATTTGGAATAGCACTCTTAGCTACGTCA
>CAILJO010000146.1 GCA_903834635.1 uncultured Micrococcales bacterium
CAACATCGTTTGGCCGGCCAAGGCTCCGGCGATCTTGGCTACCTATATCAAACTGGTAAAGCTGAAGAAGCTAAATGCGGCCCTGTTCTCGGGGTCTGATGGCGCCGATGCATCTGTGCTGAAAACCGCCTCGACTAGCCTGCTCGCGTTCAAGCGCACCAAGGGAACCAACAACGTGATCGTGATCGTGAACCTGAGCAAAAAGGCGCTGACCACAAAGTTCGACGCAGGGGCTGCCCTGACGATGTATTTGTTTAGCACCGACAAGTCGGTGAAGCTGACCGCCGCCGGAAACTCTGTGACGGTGCCAGCCCAGGGCTACGAAATCTATACCCCAGCGGTAGTCAAATAAAACTTAGGTTTATCCGAAACGGCCGTTGACGTAGTCGTTGGTGCGGGCGTCTAGAGGTTGGCCGAACATCGCCTCGGTGTCGCCGTATTCGACGATTACTCCAGGGGTTCCTTGCGAAGCCAAGAAGAACGCACACTGTTGCGACACACGCTGAGCCTGCTGCATGTTGTGGGTCACGATGACGATGGTCACGTCTTCGACAAGCTCAAGCATGGTCTCTTCGATAACGCGAGTCGAAGTCGGGTCAAGTGCAGAACACGGCTCGTCCATTAGCAAGACTCGAGGCTTGACTGCCAGCGAGCGAGCAATGCAAAGACGTTGCTGCTGACCACCCGAAAGTCCGCCACCAGGTGCACGAAGACGGTTTTTGACTTCTTTCCAAAGACCTGCGCGCTCAAGTGAGGTCTGAACCAGTTCATCTTTGGTGTCTCGGTCGGCTTCGATGCCGGTCAGTTTGAGACCCGCGATCACATTGTCATAGATCGACATAGCAGGAAAAGGGTTCGGCTTCTGAAAAACCATTCCAATGTCGCGACGTGCCTCGGTGATTTTGCGGCTTGGGTCATAAATGTCGTGACCGTCGAGGCGAACCTCGCCCGACAGGCTGGCTGACGGAACGAGCTCGTGCATGCGGTTGAGGATGCGCAAGAAGGTTGATTTGCCACAACCCGAAGGGCCAATGAGCGAGGTAATCACGCCGGCTGGCATGACCAGCGAGACGTTGCTCAACACCTGACGTTCGCCGAACCAAGCCGTGATGTTGTTGGCCTCGAGGGTAGCGAGTTCTTGTTTGATTGTTGTCATTGCGATTTCTCCTATAGAAGGTTTGGCAAGAGTAGGGTGGCTTGTTCCACGGTGACAATTAGGGTTAGGGCAAGCAGCGGGGCGAACACCAGCCAGGTCTTTGCGACACCAAATCGCTTGAGCGACCAGAGGCCGCCGATCTCGACGAGCATGAGTGCCAGCAAGGCAAGAGCCAGCCACCAAGGGGCGGTGGTGTCGATTGCGAGTTCGCGGTCTTCGGCTGGGACAGCCGCCCACTTAGTTACGCGAGCACCCGAATCAAAGGCCTTGCCTTGTAATTGGGCGTCGACGCGCAAAACCTTGGTCGGCGTATAAAACGCGCCTTGGGCGGTGGTCAGCACCAGGGTGCTGGTGCCTGCCTTGACCGGACCCAAACCTTTGTCGCCGGCGTGACGCAAGCCCGTGACTACAAATGTCGCTTTTCCTTGACCCGTGTAGGTGACGATTTTGTCACCAGCGCGAAGACTACCTAGGTCACCAAACGGGCCGCCATAGGACCATGCTCGCCCAAACAGCACCGTTATACCTTCTTGCCCTGGCAACACTGTGTCACGGCGGTGTCCGACCCCGTCACGCAGTGTGTTTGCATCGGTGCCCTCGACAACCACTTCGCTGATATGCAGCTTGGGGATCTCGATTAGTGCAACCGGGGCGCCTGCAGGAAGCAGGTGACCTAGGTAGTCTCGTTCAGAGGTCGGGGCCGTGGCCAAGCCGACTTGCGTATCGAAAGCATTTCTCAAAGTATTTTGTGCGGTCGCGTGCGACAGCGGGCTGAGCGCGAAGATGTTGAAGACGAAACCGCCGAGCAGCACGATCAGCGAAAGCAGCGCGTAACGCAGGGCATCCGTGCGAATTTTTGCCATGTTAGTTGGCCACCTTTGCTTGTCGACGAAGAACCACAATGCCTGCGGCGGCCAGCGCCACAACCATGGCAGCAAGCGGCACCAGAGGCCACACGAAGATTTGCGAACTTTGGGTGGTCTGCACCGGAGTTTGCGACACAAAGTTGTCGGGCAAAATAAGTTGCGTGTGAACGGTGAAGAAACCGAGCGCCGGCAAGCTGCCAAAGTTGAGCAAAACGGTGCTCGACTCACCCTGGCCGAGGCTATCGAATTTTGCATAATATGGGCGGCCGATTTGAATGCCGAAAAGCGTAGTCAACGTGATTTTGGCTTCGAAGGTCGCCGGCGAAGTCATGCCGTTGTTGAGTGTCAAGGCGGCGGTCAGGCTTGGCAACAGCCCCTGAGAGATTCGCAACTGAGGTTCACTGATTCGAAGAGACCCACTGGGTGCCAAGAACTTTGGGGCGGTGTCAAAGTTTTCGGCAGAGTTGGGCAAAAGCACCTTCACCGGCCGAGTGCCCTTTGGGTAGGTGCCGTCTTGGTTGGTGAGCACTCCAAAGTCGTTCACATAAAACTGGCCAACCGTATAGGCAGCCGGGATGTCGTCGGTGCTGAAGAAGGTGTTGGCGGTCAGCTCGTGCATTCCTGGCTCAAGACCATAAGGCAGCTCGACCTTGATCGCGAGAGAACCGTTTGAGTCGGTGTTGGCTCTTGCGATTGCGTCGTTCAGCGGCGTCACCTTGAAGAAAACAACTCGGTTTGGTTCAAGACCGGTGAGCACCAGGCTGAGCTTTGCGGCATCAGATTTTTTGCCGATTGGGCTGGCGAACTGCGCTTTGATTTGGGGTGCGCCTTCGGTGCTGAGCACGTTGACTGTAACCGGCACCGTTTCGTCGGCGTGAGCCGCAACCGAACCAGCCCCTAGCCCGAGGCTAAAAATGAGTGCCGCCATGACGCTAATCGATCGACGCATGTTCTTGCTCGGTCATCGGGCGCGACTTGCGAGCGCGCGAAATTGCGGTGATTGAAAAAATAATGATCAAGAAGACGACTAGCCAAAGCAGCCAAGCGGTCGGCAGCGCGAAAGAGCTCGAGTCGATGCGCCCTCTCGGTTGAGTCGATGTCGCATAGCTTGAAGCAAGAATGCCAGTGTAGGTGACCGCCACGGCCGAGACACCGGTCTGAGTCAAACCTTTGATGGTTTGTGTCAGGTGGCGCTTGCTGCCGGGCAGAAGGTTGGTGATTCGAGTGACAACCTGATCTGCGGTGTTGATACCAAAGATGCCGGTCGGCTGCACCGTGAGATCTGCCGAGAGATCAACGTTGCCAGTGTTCTCTAGGTCATAAGAAACCACAACCGATGAATCGAATGGGTTCAAGGCGCTTGCCGAGTTGGTGACCGTGAGATTGCTCAACTGAAGTCGCGGTGAAACCTGACCAGCCAGGCGGGCATAGAGACGAACGGCCACGCGGCGAACGATGTTCAACGATGTGCCTTTGGTGGTTGCCGAGGCAACAATGGCGCCCACGTGGTCGCCAGGAGTTGCGTTGGCCGGAGTGTTAACAGAGAACGGAATGGTCACATAACCGTGCGGCTTTAGCGTGACCACGTAGGTCGGCTTTTTGTTTACAAAGGTCACCCAAGAACCGACATCGGTTGGCTCAGATTTGAAGTCTTGAATCAAGAAGTCACCCTTTGGGCCTGCGAA
>CAILJO010000147.1 GCA_903834635.1 uncultured Micrococcales bacterium
CCGCCAGCGTTCGTCCTGAGCCAGGATCAAACTCTCCGATAAAGTGTGTTAGCTAGAGGCAAGCCCCTAGCAAACTTTTCGACCGACCCTAAGGCCGGTTGGTTTGATCTGACTAGTTTCGATTGTCTGACAATCTATCTAATCCAAATTACTCTCGACAACGCAGAAACAAGTTTCTAACGCTGCCTAGTTTTTTGGCATCGACATTGTGCACACTGTTGAGTTCTCAAAGATCGGATGCGTCTGAGAGCTTTTCTTTCGATAGGCCTTCAGAGCAACTTCACTAACTTACCACAATCAGAACGTGTGTCAAATATCAACACGTATCTTTTTGGAGAAGTTTTTCCATCCTAAACGACTAAACGCAAGCCTGTAAAGGCTTGACTTTTGTCATCTAGGATTCGTTGCACTTGAGCCGGCGACCTAAGCAGGTTCTGCCAAACTTTGGGCAACGAGTCATAACATTACGGGAAGGTAACGAGCAAGTCAAATCCAAGTGGGCATTTTTCGATATATTTTCGGAATTTTTTCTGCGTTGTGTTCCTGGAATGCAGAAAGCGGGCTGATCGCGTCTGTGCGAACACGATCCGCCCGCTTCTTACTACTTGGTTACCTTGGTCTTTTTAGTAGCCTTGGTTCCCTTTTTGGCGACATGCGACTTAGCAGTCTTCTTGCTTGGGGCCTTCTTCGCGCCATGAGTGCTAGCACTCGAGCTTGAAGATGACTTCGTTGGCTTGGTGTGTCCTGCAGCCATTGCTGCCGAGCTCGAACCCAAAACCAGCGGAGCAACGACCAGAAGAGCAATCAACTTCTTCTTCATTTGTCATCCTTTCTGGATTGTGGACGGATGCCCACAATGCCGAGATTAGAAAACAAGGTTTAAGAACGAATGTGTCTGGTTAGTGAGTTTTGTAAGAAATTAGGGCGTTTTCTGTGAAAACCCTGTGAGAGCCTATGCTCTGAAGATGCCTGCGAGAGTCTTCTTGCCTCGGCGCAGAACCGCGAAGCGATTTGATAGCCAAGATTCGAGAGCGGCCGTCTCGTCTTCAACCTTTTCATTGTTGACGTAGACACCACCTTCGGCAATCGCACGACGACCGGCACTGAGGCTTGCAACGAGACCTGTGTCGACTAGAAGTTGGGCAATTGATGTTCCCGCAGTGACCTGAGTGTTCGGCAACTCACGTAGTGCTGACTCCAGCGTGGCCGCATCGAGGGCTTGCAGGTCGCCCTGTCCGAACAACGCAGCCGAGGCATCTATGGCAGCCTGAGCAGCCTCTGGTGAGTGAACCAGAGCCGTAACCTCATACGCCAAGCGCTTTTGAGCTGCACGCAGATAAGGAGCATCGGCGGTTTGCTGCGCTAGATCATCAATCTCGGCTTTGGTGCAGAAGGTGAAAACCTTGAGGCGGTCAACGACATCGGCGTCTTCAACATTCAGCCAGAACTGATAGAAGGCGTATGGGCTGGTCATGTCGGCGTCAAGCCAGACCGCGTTCCCTTCGGACTTGCCGAACTTCTGTCCGTCAGAGTTAGTGATCAATGGCGTAGCCAGAATGTGAGCGGACGCACCCTCAACTTTGCGAATCAGGTCGGTGCCCGAGGTCAGGTTGCCCCACTGGTCGCTGCCGCCGGTTTGAAGCACACAGTTGTAGCGACGGAAAAGCTCCAAAAAGTCCATGCCCTGAAGGATCTGGTACGAGAACTCGGTGTACGAGATTCCGTGCTCAGAGTTCAGTCGCGCCGAGACGGCATCTTTGCTAAGCATTTTGCCAACTCTGAAGTGCTTGCCGATGTCGCGCAAAAAGTCGATTGCCGACATCGGGGCCGTCCAGTCGAGGTTGTTGACCAGGCGGGCTGCATTCTTGCCATCGAAATCGAGAAAACGGGCGCCTTGGCGGCCCAGCTTGTCGACCCACTCGGCAACGGTCTCTTTGGAGTTCAAAGTGCGCTCGGCCGACGGGCGCGGGTCGCCGACAAGCCCGGTCGATCCACCAATCAAAAGCAAAGGGTTGTGGCCGTCAAGCTGAATGCGACGCAAAGTAAGCAACTGAACCAAATTGCCTAGGTGCAGGCTTGCGGCTGTTGGGTCAAAGCCGCAGTAGTAGGTAATTGGACCGGCGGCCAGCGCAGACTTTAGTTCATCTTCGTCGGTGCTGAGGGCAATCAGCCCACGCCACTTCAGTTCATCCCAAAGCGAGGCAAACGACCCGTCATTGCTCTGCGCGGCGAGAGTTTGTGAATCGGCCATTATGCGTCCTTCTTAGAAAGCAGCTTTCGCAGGTTAGCGATTTGCTCGAGAACTCTGGGCAATGCGGTTCCTCCTGCGCCTGCGCGGGCGCGGATGCTGCCGTCAACGGTTAGCACCTCGCGAACTTCAGGTGTCAGTTTTGGAGAAATCGCGGCCATGTCGGCGTCGGGAACCTGGTGAAGTTGAAGGTCATTTTGTTCACAAAAAGAAACGAGCTTGCCCGTGATTTCATGCGCGTCACGGAATGGAACCTTTTGCTTGACCAGCCATTCGGCGACATCGGTTGCCAAGCTAAACCCTGCAGGCGCAAGCATCTCTAGGCGGTTCTTGTTGAACTTGAGTGTTGCGACCATCCCAGTGAAGGCCGGAAGCAAGACCGTGAGGGTATCGACCGCATCAAAAACTGGCTCTTTGTCTTCTTGAAGGTCACGGTTATAAGAAAGTGGCAGGCCCTTGATCATCGCGAGAAGCCCAGTCAAGTTGCCAATCAGGCGGCCTGCTTTGCCTCGAGCAAGCTCGGCAATGTCTGGGTTTTTCTTCTGAGGCATGATCGATGATCCGGTCGAGAATGCGTCATCGAGCTTTGCGTAGTCAAACTCCGCACTCACCCAGATGATGATCTCCTCAGCGAATCGCGAAAGATTGATTCCAATTAGGCTGCAAACGAAGGCAAACTCCACAACAACATCTCGGCTTGCCGTGGCATCCATCGAGTTCTGAGTCACTCCTGAAAGCCCCAGCTCAGATGCCACTAGGCGCGGGTCAAGACCGAGAGTCGAACCAGCTAATGCTCCAGACCCGTAAGGCGAAAGGGATGCGCGTTTGCGCCAATCTTCGAGACGCTCTAGGTCGCGAACCAAAGGCCATGCGTGGGCCAAAAGGTGGTGTGAGAGCAGCACCGGTTGAGCATGCTGAAAGTGAGTTCGGCCGGGCATGGCAATTCCCATGTTTTCTTCGGCCCGATCAGTCAAAACCTTCACCAAATCAAGCACTAAAACTTCGATGGCGTCAGCAGAATCTAGAAGGTATTTGCGAATCAATGTCGCAATCTGGTCATTTCGAGAGCGACCAGCACGCACCTTGCCACCGAGCTCGGCGCCGGCGATTTCGATAAGTCCGCGTTCGAGCGCTCCGTGAACGTCTTCGTCTGAATCCTTAGGCAGGAACGAGCCTGACTGCACGCGGCGAAGCAGTTCGGTGAAGTGCTTTTCGAGTGCAGCAAGTTCTGGGCTAGTCAGATAACCGGCTTGGTGCAGAGCTTTGATGTGTGCGAGGCTGCCTGCGATGTCATAGCCAGCCAAACGCCAATCGAAATGCACCGAACGGCTTAGTGCCGCGAGCGCCTCGGATGGGCCGCCTTCAAAACGGCTCCCCCAGAGCGAGTTCGAACCGCTGCCTGACATGAAACTCCTTAAAGATCAATCGCGATTTGGGCGATTGGATACTTCAATCCTAGTTAGTGGGCGTTCTGGGCTAGCCAGACCATCAATGCCTTCTGCGCGTGTAGGCGGTTTTCTGCCTCATCCCAAATGACTGACTGTGGGCCGTCGATTACCTCGGCAGCAACCTCGTAACCTCGATAGGCAGGAAGACAGTGCAAGAAGATGGCGTCTTTCTTGGCTTGTTCCATTAGCGCTGCATCGATGGTGTAGCCAGAAAAATCACGGATGCGCTGCTCTTTGTCAGCTTCTTGCCCCATCGAGATCCAGGTGTCCGTCGTGACGACATCGGCGTCGCGGATGGCCGCCCGAGGGTCGGAGACTACCTGGACCGAACCGCCAGTTTGCAAAGCTATGGCTTCGGCTCGAGACACGATGTGAGAGTCAGGCAAATAGCCGGCTGGTGCAGCAAGAGCGATGTGCATTCCGGCCATGGCACAGGCAATCAAATACGAGTTAGCCATATTGTTTGCTGCGTCACCGATGTAGGCGATCTTGAGCCCTGCCAGGTTTGACTTGTGCTCTTTGATGGTCAGCAGGTCAGCCAGCAGCTGGCAGGGGTGGTAGTCATCGCTGAGGGAGTTGATAACCGGAACCTTGGAGTTCTCGGCCATCTCTTCAAGCCCCGCGTGAGCGTAGGTACGCCAAACGATTGCGGCAACCTGACGCTCGAGAACCCTGGCAGTGTCGGCGACGGATTCTTTGCCACCCATTTGGCTGGATTGCGAGTCAATGATCAGCGGCACACCACCGAGGTCGGCAACGCCAACTGCAAAAGACACCCGCGTGCGGGTTGAAGTCTTATCAAAGATCAAAGCCACTGTCTTTGGCCCCTCAAAAGGGCGACGCGAATAAGGGGCAGCCTTGAGTTCGAGTGCAATTCGAAGAATTTCGGCTTGCTCGGCTGGTGAGATGTCGTCATCTTTCAAAAAGTGGCGAGTCATTATTGCCCCTAACGGTTTTGCGAAAACTAAAGCCTACTCTGGCAAGACCATAGAGCCGAAACCGCTCTTGGTGAAAATCTCAAGCAGGATGCTGTGCGGCACACGGCCGTCAATCACGTGTGCTCGCGGCACTCCCCCGCGAACTGCTGCCAGGCAGGCTTGCATCTTGGGAATCATCCCAGACTCAAGAGTTGGAAGAAGTTGTTCAAGTTCATTAGTCGTAATCTCGCTCACCAGAGAGTCGGTATTCGGCCAATCCGAATAAAGCCCTGGCACATCAGTAAGCACCATCAACTTTTCGGCGCCCAAAGCTACAGCAAGTGCCGAGGCGGCCAGATCAGCATTAACGTTCAACAACTGCCCAGATGCATCGGGCGCGACGGTGGAGATTACCGGCACCTTGCCCTGTTCAAGTGAGTCGAAAATTATGCGCGGATTCACCATCGTTACTTCACCGACGAGACCTAGATCGACCGGGTGATTTTCGGAGTCTAGTGTCGTCTTCGTGGCTCTGAAGAGGTTTCCGTCTTCGCCCGACATGACCTGTGCATCTGCACCGGAATCGACAATCATTTCGGCCAGTTTGCTGCTGATGTCATTTCTCAAAACATCGCGAATCACTTCGATCGACTCGGCCGTCGTGACCCTGAAACCGCCAAGGAATTCGCTTTCAATGCCAAGCTCGTTGAGCCGAGCCGAGATCTGTGGTCCACCGCCGTGAACAACAACCGGTTTGATGCCGACCCACCGCAGATAGGCCATGTCCTGAGCGAAGGCGCGCTGGAGGCCTTGATCGACCATGGCGTTGCCACCGAACTTCACGACCACAACCTTGCCGTGGAAGTTTTGAAGCCATGGAAGAGACTCGATCAAAGTCTGAGCCTTGACCGAAGCGAACTGGTTTTCTTCTGATGTCTTCATTAGCTTGAGTACGCGCTGTTCTCTTCGACATATTCATGAGTCAGATCGTTTGTCCACACTGTGGCGGCTGCTGATCCGGCGTTAAGTGAAATGCGAATCTGCACGTCTCTCGGAGTTAGGTCAACAAGGTCACGTGACTGGTCTGGTTGCCCATTACGGCTGACGCTGATTCCGTTGATCTCAACGTCAATGTTGTAAGGATCGAAGGCTGCTTTGGTAACACCGACGGCTGCAAGAATTCGACCCCAGTTCGGGTCATTGCCATAGATCGCTGCTTTGAACAAGTTGTTGCGTGCCACGCTTCTACCGACTTCAACGGCGTCTTCTTCGGTTGCCGCATTCGTAACCTCAATTGCGATGTTATGGCTCGCACCCTCTGCGTCATCTAGCAACTGAAGCGCAAGTTCACGGCAAACCTGAGTCAGAGTTTCGGTGAAGAGTTCAACGTTTGGTGCAACACCCGAAGCGCCACTCGCCATCAGAGCGACAGTGTCGTTAGTAGACATGCAGCCATCAGAATCTAAGCGGTCAAAGGTAACTCGAGTCGAAGCTCGAAGAGCCAGGTCGAGACTTGCACTGTCTAGCACTGCATCGGTGGTGATCACAACAAGCATGGTTGCTAGTCCTGGAGCGAGCATTCCCGCACCCTTTGCCATGCCGCCGATGCTCCAGCCATCTGCAGTGCGGTGGGCGCGCTTTGGGCGGCTGTCGGTGGTCATGATCGCCTCGGAGGCATCGAAGCCGCCATCTTCAGAGAGAGCGGCGGCAGCGCTGTCAACACCTGCGATCATTTTGGCCCGATCGAGCTGATCACCAATCAGACCAGTCGAACAAACGAGAACATCTCCCGCTGAAACACCAAGGTTCTCGGCCACTCGCTCAGCAGTGGCGTGCGTTGTCTGAAAACCCTCAGGGCCGGTGTAGCAGTTGGCTCCGCCAGAGTTGAGAACGATTGCCGACACCTCACCATCGGCCATAACTTGCTTGCTCCAAATAACCGGGTTTGCCAAGCAGCGATTCGTGGTGAACACGGTTGCGGCCGACTTGAGCGGACCTAGATTATGAACAAGTGCAAGGTCAGCATTTCCGGATTTCTTTAAGCCAGCTCGGATGCCTGCGGCAACAAATCCTTTAGCCATCGTGACGCTCACGGTGCTACTCCATCGATCTCAAGCCCGACTGCTTCGTCAATGCCGAGAGCGATGTTCATGGACTGAATCGCTGCTCCAGCCGTGCCCTTGACGAGGTTGTCGATGGCAGAAACGATCACGACTCGACCGCTGTGTTCGTCAAGAGCTGCTCCGACAATGCAGGTGTTTACACCCAGGGTGCTGGCAGTATTTGGAAACTCACCCGATGGCAAAACATGGATAAATTTTTCGCTCGCATATGCAGCTTCAAGAGTCGAGCTGATTTCATGCAGCGACGCGTTTGACTTGGCAGTATTCACGGCCAAAATTCCACGAGTCATCGGAACCAAGACCGGTGTAAACGAAACTGTCACCTGAACGCCAGACGCATTTCTGAGATTCTGTTCAATCTCTGGGGTGTGTCGGTGAACACCTCCAACGCCATAAGCCGAAGCTGAGGCAAGAATCTCACTGGCCAAAAGGTTGGCTTTAGGTGTTCGACCGGCACCCGACGTGCCAACCGAAAGCACACTGACGATACTTTGAGCGTCGATGAGGCCGGCGTTTGCCAGCGGAGCCAAAGCAAGCGTAATCGCCGTCACATTGCATCCTGGAACAGCAATCCGCCTAGCTCCTCGCAGGTTTTCACGTTGCCTAGAACCATTGGCTAGCAAGAGTTCCGGCATGCCATAGGTCCAGGTGCCGGCATGTTCTCCGCCGTAATACTTGACCCAATCCGCTTCGCTCTCGAGCCTAAAATCTGCCCCACAATCAAGGACCAAAGTTTTTTCGTCGAGCCATCCAGCAACCTCGGCGGACTTTGTGTGCGGCAAAGCTAAGAAGACGATGTCGTGACCGGCAAGCGTTGCTGCATCGGTGGGTTGAAAAACTAAATCGGAATAGGTGGCAAGGTGCGGATGCAAGGCCGAAACCTTCTCGCCCGCGTTGCTATTGGCCGTGACCGTTTGCACTCGAAGCTGAGGATGTTTGGCAATCAAGCGCAGAAGTTCGCCGCCAACGTAACCGCTGGCTCCGGCAATGGCTACTGAGTAAACCATTTCA